>NZ_LYVQ01000004.1 GCF_001984095.1 Pelomonas sp. KK5 | reverse complement strand
CTCGCTCGACGCGGGGCGGCAGCAGTTGGCCCGGCTGGTCAGCCGCGACACCACCGCGCTGGCGGAGGCCGAGGTCCGCGAGGCCGCCATCGAGACCCTGGCCGAGAACCTCAACGACTCGGTGATCGCCCCGCTGTTCTGGTTCGCCGTGGCCGGCCTGCCGGGCGCGGCCATCTACCGTTTCGCCAATACCGCCGACGCGATGTGGGGCTACCGCGACCGGCGCGAATGGAGCGGCAAGTGGGCGGCCCGGGCCGACGACCTGCTGAGCTGGCTGCCAGCGCGCCTCACCGGCCTGCTGCTCTACCGGCGCGGCCCGCTGCGCCGCGAGGCCGCACGCACGCCCTCGCCCAACAGCGGCTGGCCGATGGCCGCCGTGGCGCTGCACCTGGGCCTGCGCCTGGCCAAGCCCGGTGTCTACACGCTGAATGCCGAAGGCCGCGCCCCGCAGGGTGGCGACGTCGAAGCAGCATTGCGCTGCTGCGCGCGGGCGCTGATGATCGGCGCCCCGGTCCTGATGATCCTCGCGGAGGTGATGCGATGACCCTGGCTATCCATGGCGGTACCGACGACGGCCCGCCGATCGCCCACGACTTCTCCAGCAATGCCAACCCGCTGGGCCCGCCGCCGGCCCTGTGGCAGGCCGTGCTGGGCGCCGACCGGCGCCGCTATCCCGACCCCGCCTACACCGCCTTGCGCCAGCGCCTGGCCGCGGCCCATGACGTCGAGCCCGAGCGCATCCTGCCGACCTCCGGCGGCGCCGAGGCGATCCGCCGCCTGACGCTGGTGGCGCGGCAGGCCGGCCTGAACCGCGTGTTCGTGCCCCAGCCCGGCTTCGGCGACTATGCCGCCGCAGCGGCGGCGCTGAACCTGGCGATCAGCCCCTATGTGGGCCTGCAGGACCTGAAGCCGCAGGGGCCGGCGCTGGTCTGGATCTGCGAGCCGCGCAACCCGTCCGGCGGCAGCGCCGGCAGCGCCGCGCTGCAGCAGCTGGCCGGGCGCCTGCCGGCCGGCAGCCTGCTCGCCGTCGATACCGCCTATGCGCCGCTGCGGCTCGAAGGCGAGGCCACGCGCATCCCCGAGCGCTGCTGGCAGCTGCACTGCCCCAACAAGGCGCTGGGCCTGACCGGCATCCGCGCCGCCTACCTCGTCGCCCCCTCGGCGGCGGAAGCGGCCGGCGCCGCGGCGCTGGCGGCCAGCTGGGTGATCGCCAGCGAGGGCGAGGCGATGCTGCGCCACTGGCACGACGCCGCGACGCAGGACTGGCTGTCCGACAGCCGCCTGCAGCTGCGCGACTGGGCCGCGACGCAGCGCAGCGCCCTGGCCGCGCTGGGCTGGCACCAGCAGGCCAGCTGCACGCCGTTCTGGCTGGCCAAGCCGCCGGCGCCTGTGTCCGGCGCGCTGCTGCGCGAGCGCGGCATCAAGCTGCGCGACGCCTCCTCCTTCGGCCTGCCCGGCTGGTTCCGCATCGCCACGCTGCCGCCTGCTTCGCAGGACGCCCTGATGGAAGCGCTCGCAAGATGACTCGTGCCCTCATGGTGCTCGGCACCACCAGCAACGCCGGCAAGAGCTGGCTCGCCACCGCGCTGTGCCGCTGGTATGCGCGCCAGGGCCTCAAGGTCGCGCCCTTCAAGGCGCAGAACATGAGCAACAACGCGCGCGTGGTGCCAGGTCTTGCGGGCCGGATGGGTGAGATCGGCTCGGCCCAGTATTTCCAGGCGCTTGCCGCGCGCCGCGTGCCAGAGGTGCGCATGAACCCCGTGCTGCTGAAGCCCGAGGCGGACACGCAGAGCCAGGTCGTCGTGCTCGGCGAGGTCGATACGGCCCTGAGCACCATGCCCTGGCGCCAGCGCAGCGAGGCGCTGTGGCCCCATGCACGTAACGCTCTACGTGAGCTGATGGCCGAGAACGACCTGGTCGTCATCGAGGGCGCCGGCTCGCCGGCCGAGATCAACCTGCATGCCAGCGACTACGTCAACATGCGCACCGCCCGCGGGGCCGGGGCCACCTGCCTGCTGGTCACCGACATCGACCGCGGCGGCGCCTTCGCCCACCTCTACGGCACGCACCAGTTGCTGCCGGCCGAAGAGCGCGCGCTGATCCGCGGCTTCGTGCTGAACCGCTTCCGCGGCGATGCCGCCCTGCTCTCGCCCGGGCCCGAGCAGCTGCAGGCGCTGACCGGCGTGCCGACCGTCGCCACGCTGCCGATGTGGCGCGGCCACGGCCTGCCCGAGGAAGACGGCGTCTTCGACGACAGCGCCGGCGGCAGCGGGCTGAACATCGCCGTCGTCGCCTATCCGCGCATCTCGAACCTCGACGAGTTCCAGCCGCTGCGCAACCTGCCCGGCGTGCGCCTGAGCTGGGCGCGCGAGCCGGCGCAGCTGGCGGCGGCCGACTGGATCATCCTGCCAGGCTCCAAGTCGGTCGCGGCCGACCTCGCCTGGCTGCGCGCGCACAAGCTCGACGCGGTGATCGCCACGCATGCCGCGCGAGGCAAGCCGCTGCTGGGCATCTGCGGCGGCCTGCAGATGCTCGGCGAGGCCCTGCTCGACCCGCACGCGCTGGACGGCAACGCGCCGGGCCTGGGCCTGCTGCCGCTGGTGACGCAGTTCGAGCGCGAGAAGCTGCTGCGCCCGGCCATGCTTCGCCTTTCCGTCAACGGCCCCTGGGCCGCGCTCGATGGCGTCGAGGCCGAGGGTTATGAGATCCACCACGGCCGCACCGCGCCCCACCCGTCGATGGCCGCGCCGATCGTGGCGCTGCGCACGCGCGAGGGCGAGGCCATCGGCTGGCAGCAGGGCTGCGTGCTGGGCGTCTATGCCCATGGCCTGTTCGAGCAGCCCGCCGTGCTGCGCGCACTGTTCGGCGGCGAACCGCGCAGCCTGGACAGCGTCTTCGACGGCCTGGCCGACTTCATCGACACCCATTTCGCGCCCGGTGCGCTCCAGGACCTGATCCGATGACCATCCCCGCCCTTGCCCCCCTGCACGACACCGCCCTCGAAGCCTCGCTGCGCGCCCGCATCGACGGCAAGACCAAGCCGCTCGGCGCGCTCGGCCGGCTGGAGGCGCTGATGCTGCGCCTGGGCCTCATCCTCGGCAGCGAGACCCCGAAGCTGGAGCAGCCGCAACTGATCGTGTTCGCCGGCGACCACGGCCTCGCCGCGCGCGGCGTCTCCGCCTACCCGAGCGACGTGACCTGGCAGATGGTCGAGAACTTCCTGGCCGGCGGCGCGGCGGTGAGCGTGCTGGCCCGCCAGCAAGGCCTGGCGCTGACCGTCGTCGACGCCGGCGTGGCGCACGACTTCGCGCCGCGCGCGGGCCTGGTGAACGCGAAGATCGCCCGCGGCACCGCCGACGCGCTGGAACAGCCGGCGATGACGGCGCAGCAGTGCGCCGATGCGATCGCCGCCGGCCGCGAGATCCTGCGCCAGCGGCCCGGCAATGCGCTGCTGCTGGGCGAGATGGGCATCGGCAACACCTCGGCCGCGGCGCTGCTGCTGGCGCGCCTGGCGGGCCTGCCGATCGAGGCCTGCACCGGCCGGGGGACAGGTCTTGACGACGCGCAGCTGGCGCGCAAGACGGCCATCCTCGCGCAGGTGCTGGAGCGCCATGCCGGCGCGGTGGCGCCACTGGACGCGCTGGCCGCCCTCGGCGGCTTCGAGATCGCGACGATGGTGGGCGCCGTGCTGCAGGCCGCGCTGGAGCGCCGCGTGATCGTCGTCGACGGCTTCATCACCGGCGCCGCGGTGCTGGTGGCCGCGAAGCTGCAGCCGGCGGTGCTGGAGCGCTGCGTGTTCGCGCACCGCTCGGACGAGAGCGGCCACGCGCGCATGCTGGACGCGCTGCAGGCCGAGCCGCTGCTGGACCTGGGCCTGCGCCTGGGCGAGGGCTCGGGCGCCGCGCTGGCCTGGCCGCTGCTCGAGTCCGCCTGCCGGATCCTGGCGGAGATGGCCAGCTTCGCCTCCGCCGGAGTCAGCGAGAAGGCCTGACGGTGGTGCAGCAGCTGCGCCTGTTCTTCATCGCGCTGCAGTTCCTGACGCGCTGCCCGGTGCCGCGCTGGGTGGGCTACGAGCCGGCCTGGCTGCAGCAGAGCGCGCGCTGGTTTCCGGCGGTGGGGACGCTGGTCGGCGCGGTGGCCGCGGGCGTGCTGTGGGCCTCGCTGCAGCTCTGGCCGCCGGCCGTGGCCGTGCTGCTGAGCATGGCCGCCAGCGTCTGGCTGACCGGCGGCTTCCACGAGGACGGCTGGGCCGACAGCTGCGACGGGCTCGGCGGCGCGGTCAGTCGAGAACGGGCGTTAGCGATCATGAAAGACTCGCGCATCGGCAGCTATGGCGCGCTGGGGCTGACCTTGATGCTGGGGCTGAAGGCAGCCTGCCTGGTGGCGCTGGCGTCGGTGCAGCCGGCGCTCGCCGTCGCTGTGCTCGTCTTCGCTCATACGGCTTCGCGTGCAGCGGCCGTGACCCTGATGCGGCTGCTGCCCTATGCGGGCGATGTCGAGCATGCCAAGGCCAAGCCGCTCGCGACCCAGGCGGATGGCGTCACACTGGCCGTCGCGCTCGGCTGGGCGCTGTCGATCGGCTTGCTGCTGGTCCCGGGAGCGCGCCTGTGCGCCGCCCTGCTGGCCATCGCTGCCGTCGTGCTGTGGATGCGCCGCTGGCTGCGCCGGCGCCTGGGCGGCTACACCGGCGACAACCTCGGCGCCTGCCAGCAGCTGGCCGAGCTGGCCGCCCTGCTTGCCTTCGCCGCAAGGTGAGCGAGCTGCTGGCCTGGCGTCATCCGCGGCCCGAGGGCGCGGCCGGCCGCTGCATCGGCGCGGGCACCGCCCTGCCGGTGCATTGGCGGCGCGCCAAGCGCCTCGCCCGCCGCATCCAGCGCCGCGCACAACGGGAGCGCCTGCCGCATGTCGCCGCCTGCTCGCCGCTGCGGCGCTGCGCCGACGTCGGGCGCTGGCTGCGCCGCTGGGGGTGGCAGGTCCACCTCGACGCCGGCCTGATGGAACTGGACTTCGGTGCCTGGGACGGCCGGCACTGGGAGCAGATCGACAAGGCGGCCATCGACGCCTGGGTCGCCGACTTCGCCGGGTACGCCCCCGGTGGCGGCGAATCGCTCGCCGCGCTGCTGGGGCGCGTGCAAGGCTGGACACCGCCCCCCGCCTGCCGGATCGTCATCGGCCATGGCGGCTGGATGCTGGCATGGCGCTGGCTGCACCAGCGGGGCCAGGTCTTGCCCACGGCGGCCGAATGGCCGCGGCCCCCCGCCTACGGCGCTTGCTGGAGCCCCAGGCCCTGAGCCGCCTGCTGCAGCAGCTCCCGGCAGCGCTGCAGCTCCGGCCCCACATGCCGGTCGATGCGCCGCACCCAGGGGCTGGTGAGCACCGCCACCGCCTCGCCGTACAGGCCCATCACCGGCATCGAGATGTCGGTGATGCCGTAGGCCTGCTGGCTCTCGCCCAGCCACAGGCCGACGCGCCGCACCTCCTCCAGCGTGGCCTCCAGCTCGGCGCTGCCGATCGGCACCTCGCCGTCCAGCGCCACATGGGCGGCCAGCATCTCGGCCCGGTGCTGCGGGCTCTGGAAAGCCAGCAGGGCATGACCTGACCCCGTGTCGATCAGGCTCACCCGCGCGCCCAGCGGGATGGACATGCCCCAGTTGCCGGGGCTGGGCGTCTGGGCCACCACCGTGAGGTTGCCGCGGTCGTACACGCTCAGGTGGCAGCTCTGCTCGGCCGCCTTGGCGTAGGCGTCCATCAGCGGCTGCGCGCGGGCCACCAGCCGGTCCACCGGCGGGTGGCGGTGTCCCAGCACATAGAGCTTCAGGCTCAGCGAATAACGGTCTCCCTCGACGGAGCGCAGCACGTACTCGCGCGCCACCAGCCGCTCCAGCATCCGGTAGATCTCGCTGGGCCCGCGGCCCATCGCCTTGACGATCTCGGCGCGCGTGAGGCCGTGCGGCTGGCTGGCCAGCAGTTCGAGGATGTCCAGGCCCTTGTCCAGGGCGGGTGCACGGTAGCGGTCGGGTTCGGCAGTCATCGAGGGGGATTGGAAAGCCCATTCCCGCGGCCTTCACCAAGGGTTAGCCCCGAGTCATTTCATCGAACTCGGCCCTACATTATTTTCCTATGAACATTTGATTCATATTTAAACCTGCGAGACAGCGGGCCGGAGACAAGCAATGAGACTGCAAGGCAAGACCGTCCTGATCACGGCCGCCGGCCAGGGCATCGGCCGCGCGAGCGCGCTGGCCTGCGCCCGCGAAGGCGCCCGCGTGTTCGCCACCGACATCAACCCCGACACGCTGGCTTCGCTGAAGGCCGAGGCGCCGTCCATCGAGACCGGCCTGCTGGACGTGCGGGACACCAACCAGATAACGCGTTACGTGGCCGGGCTGCCCGCGCTGCAAGGCCTGTTCAACTGCGCCGGCTTCGTCCACCACGGCGGCATCCTCGATTGCGCGGAGGCCGACTGGGACTTCAGCTTCGACCTCAACGTGAAGGCCATGTACCGGATGATCCGGGCCGTGCTGCCGGCGATGCTGGAGGACATGAAGGCGAGCGGCCGGGCGGCCTCCATCCTCAACATGGCCTCGATGGCGTCTTCGCTGAAGGGCTTCCCCAACCGCTTCGTCTACTGCGCCAGCAAGGGCGCGGTGATCGGCCTGACCAAGGCGATCGCCGCCGACTACGCGAAGCTGGGCCTGCGCTGCAATGCGCTGTGCCCGGGCACCGTGGACACGCCCTCGCTGCGCGGCCGCATCGCCGCGGCGGCGGACCCGGTGCAGGCGGAGAAGGACTTCATCGCGCGCCAGCCGATGGGGCGGCTCGCGACCGTCGACGACATCGCACCGCAGGTCGTCTTCCTGCTCAGCGACGAGTCGAAATTCGTGACCGGACAGGCGGTCGTGGTCGATGGTGGCGTGCTGATCTGATTCGCCATGCAGCGCATCGACGCGCATCAGCATTTCTGGCAGATCGCCCGCGGGGACTACCGCTGGCTGACGCCGGACGTGCCCGCGCTGCAGCCGATCTACCGCGACTTCCTGCCGGCCGACCTGGAGCCCCTGGCCTGGCCGCAGGACGTGGCGCAGACGGTGCTGGTGCAGGCGGCGGACAGCACGGCGGAGACGGACTTCATGCTGTCTCTGGCGGGGCGTCACGCGACGATCGGCGGCGTCGTCGGCTGGGTGGACCTGAGCGAGCGCGATTCGGTCCGCACGCTCCAGCGCTGGGCGCGCGAGCATCCGCGCAAGTTCAAGGGCGTGCGCCCGATGCTGCAGGACCTGGCCGAAGCCAACTGGATCGCCGAGCGCCCGCATGCCGACGTGATCGCCTGCCTGATCGACCTCGGCCTGCGCTTCGACGCGCTGGTGCTGCCCCAGCACCTGCCCGCCCTGCTGCAGTTCGTGCGCCGTCATCCGCAGCTGCCCATCGTCATCGACCATGCCGCCAAGCCGCGCCTGGACGAGGGCTGGGACGCCGTCTGGGCCCATGCCTGGCGGCGCGACATGGCCGCGCTGGCCGCGCACCCGCAGGTGCACTGCAAGTTCTCCGGCCTGCTGACCGAAACCCGCTCGGCGGAGCCGCTCGCCGCGATCCGGCCGGCCTGGGACGACCTGCTGCGCTGGTTCGGCCCGCAGCGGCTGATGTGGGGCAGCGACTGGCCGGTCGTCAATCTGGCCGGCAGCTATGCGGGCTGGATTTCAACGGCCGGTGAATTGATCGCCACCCTGCCGCTGGAGGCGCAGCAGCGCGTCTGGCACGACAACGCAGCGGCCTTCTATGGACTGGAGCCGCGGCCATGAGCCTGGTCCAGATGAGGAACGTCAGCAAGGCCTTCGCCGGCGTGCGCGCGGTCGAGGGCGCGCAGTTCGAGCTGCGGCCCGGCGAGGTCCATGCGCTGATGGGCGAGAACGGCGCCGGCAAGTCCACGCTGATGAAGATGCTCGCGGGCGTCTACCAGCGCGATGGCGGCGAGATCCTGCTGGACGGCAAGGCCATCGACGTGCGCTCGCCGCGCGAGGCGCTGGACCTCGGCATCTGCATCGTCCATCAGGAACTGAACCTGATGAACCACCTGAGCGCCGCGCAGAACATCTTCATCGGCCGCGAGCCGCGCAAGCCCGGCGGCTTCTTCATCGACGCGAGGAAGCTCGACGCGATGGCCGCCACGATCTTCGAGCGGATGAAGCTGCGCATCGAGCCCGGCGTGCAGGTCGGCGCGCTCACCGTGGCGCGCCAGCAGATGGTGGAGATCGCCAAGGCGCTCTCCTTCGACTCACGCGTGCTGATCATGGACGAGCCCACCGCCGCGCTGAACGAGGCCGAGGTGGCCGACCTGTTCGCCATCATCCGCGAGCTGCGCGCCCAGGGCGTGGGCATCGTCTACATCTCGCACAAGATGGACGAGCTCAAGCAGATCGCCGACCGGGTCACCGTGATGCGCGACGGCCGCTACGTGGACACCCGGCCGATGGCCACGACCAGCATGGCCGACGTCATCTCGATGATGGTAGGCCGCGAGCTGGATTCGGCACCGGTCGACCCGCCGGACACCGCGACCAACGAGGTGGTGCTCGAAGCCCGCGGCCTGACCCGCGGCAAGGCACTGCGCGACGTGTCCTTCAAGCTGCGCCGTGGCGAGATCCTCGGCTTCGCGGGCCTGCTCGGCGCCGGCCGCACCGAGACGGCGCGGGCCGTCTTCGGCGCCGACGTCATCGAGGCCGGCGAGATCTTCATGCACGGCAAGCCGGTGAAGATCCGCTCGCCGCGCGATGCGGTGCGCCTGGGCATCGGCTACCTCTCCGAGGATCGCAAGCAGTTCGGCCTGGCGACCGGGCTGGATGTGCAGAGCAACGTCGCGCTGGCCAGCATGAAGCGCTTCCTGGACTTCGGCGCCTTCGTCAACGGCCGGATGATGCGCACCGTCGCCCAGGGCTTCGTCAAGCAGCTGGCCATACGCACGCCCTCGGTGGCGCAGACGGTGCGACTTCTTTCCGGCGGCAACCAGCAGAAGATCGTCATCGCCAAGTGGATCCTGCGCGACTGCGAGGTGCTGTTCTTCGATGAGCCGACCCGCGGCATCGACGTCGGCGCCAAGGCCGAGATCTACCGGCTGCTCGATGCGCTGGCCGCCGAGGGCAAGGCCATCGTGATGATCTCCAGCGAGCTGCCCGAGGTGCTGCGCATGAGCCACCGCATCGTCGTGATGTGCGAAGGCCGGGTGACCGGCGAACTGCCCGGCCGCGGCGCCACACAGGAACAAATCATGGAACTGGCGACAAGACGATGAGCACCCTGCCCGACACAGTCACGGCCCCCGCCGCGGTCCCCGCGGCAGGCCGCTTCCACCTCTCCTCCGCCACGCGCCAGAAGCTGCTCGCCTTCGCCAGCCTGATCGCGCTGATGGTGTACTTCTCCTTCGCATCGGACAACTTCCTGCAGACGGACAACATCGTCTCGATCCTGCAGGCCACCGCGGTCAACGGCGTGCTCGCCATCGCCTGCACCTTCGTGATCATCTCGGCCGGCATCGATCTCTCGGTCGGCACGATGATGACCTTCTGCGCGGTGATGACCGGTGTGGTCCTGACCTACCACGGCATGCCGCTGCCGCTGGGCGTGCTGGCGGCGATCTTCTTCGGCGCGCTGTGCGGCTTCGTCAACGGCTTCGTGATCGCGAAGCTGAAGGTGCCGCCCTTCATCGCCACGCTGGGCATGATGATGATGCTCAAGGGCCTGTCGCTGGTGATCTCGGGCACCAAGCCGATCTACTTCAACGACACGCCGGGCTTCACCGCGATCTCGCAGGATTCGCTGATCGGCGAGCTGATCCCCGCGCTGCCGATCCCCAACGCGGTGCTGATCTTCTTCATCGTCGCGGTGCTGGCCAGCATCGTGCTGAACACGTCCATCCTCGGCCGCTACACCTTTGCCCTCGGCAGCAACGAGGAGGCGGTGCGGCTGTCGGGCGTCAACGTGGTGTTCTGGAAGATCGTCGTCTACTCGCTGTCCGGCGCGATCTGCGGCGTGGCGGGCCTCCTGATCGCCTCGCGCCTGAACTCGGCGCAGCCGGCGCTGGGCCAGGGCTACGAGCTCGATGCGATCGCGGCGGTCGTGATCGGCGGCACCTCGCTCTCGGGCGGCAGCGGCACCATCCTCGGCACCATCATCGGCGCCTTCATCATGAGCGTGCTGACCAACGGCCTGCGCATCCTCTCGGTGGCGCAGGAATGGCAGACGGTGCTCACGGGCGTGATCATCGTGCTGGCCGTCTACACGGACATCCTTCGCAAAGGCAAGACCTGACCCTTTCTGTTTCTCTTGCAGTCCCCGCGCCGGACGGCATCCGGCCAACACCACAACCACCGGAGACTTCGATGAACAAACGCAATCTGCTGACCCTGGCGCTGGCCGCGGGGCTCGGCCTGGCCGGCGGCGCCGCCCAGGCCCAGGACACCTACATCCCGCTGATCTCCAAGGGCTTCCAGCATCAGTTCTGGCAGGCCGTGAAGCAGGGCGCCGAGCAGGCGGCTGCGCAGTACAAGGTCAAGGTCACCTTCGAGGGCCCGGAGACCGAGGCGATGGTGGACAAGCAGATCGACATGCTCTCCGCCGCGCTGGCCAAGAAGCCCGCGGCCATCGGCTTCGCCGCGCTCGACAGCCAGGCCGCCACGCCGCTGCTGAAGAAGGCACAGGCTGCCAAGATCCCGGTGATCGCCTTCGACTCGGGCGTGGACAGCGATGTGCCCGTCACCACCGCCACGACCGACAACAAGGCCGCAGCGGCCCTTGCCGCCGACAAGATGGCCGGCCTGATCGGCGACGAGGGCGAGGTGGCGCTGGTGGTACATGACCAGACCAGCCGCACCGGCATCGACCGCCGTGACGGCTTCGTCAACCAGATCAAGGCCAAGCATCCGAAGATCAAGATCGTGGACGTGCAGTACGGCGCCGGCGACCAGCTGAAGTCCACCGAAATCACCAAGTCGATACTTCAGGCCCACCCGAAGCTCAAGGGCATCTTCGGCGCCAACGAGGGCTCGGCGATCGGCGTGGTCAATGGCGCGCGCGAGACCAAGCGCAAGATCGTCATCATCGGCTACGACTCCGGCAAGCAGCAGAAGGACGCGATCATGAGCGGCGCGATGGCCGGCGCGATCACGCAGAACCCGGTGGGCATCGGCTTCAAGACCGTGGAGGCGGCCGTCAAGGCGCTGAAGGGCGAGAAGCTGCCCAAGATCATCGACACCGGCTTCTACTGGTACGACAAGAGCAATATCGCCGACCCGAAGATCGCCGCCGTCCTGTACGACTGATCCGTTTCCTGTTGTCCTTTCACGGCGGGCGCAGTGTCCGGCGCGCGTCCGCCCTTTTTGTCCAACCTTGAAGTAAGACATCCATGAAGCTCCTCCGCTACGGCCCCAAGGGCCAGGAACGCCCCGGCCTGCTCGACAGCGCGGGCCGCCTGCGCGACCTCAGCGCCCATGTGCGCGACATCGCCGGCCAGGCGCTGACGCCCGCCGGCCTGGCCGCGCTGCGCGCGCTGGACCCGGCGAGCCTGCCGCTGGTGGAGGGTTCGCCCCGCACCGGCCCCTGCGTCGGCGCCGTGGGCAAGTTCATCTGCATCGGGCTCAACTATGCGGACCATGCGGCCGAGTCCGGCATGCCGGTGCCGGCCGAGCCGGTGGTCTTCAGCAAGTGGACCAGCGCGATCTGCGGGCCCGACGACGACGTGGAGATCCCGCGCGGCTCGGTCAAGACCGACTGGGAGGTGGAACTGGGCGTGGTGATCGGCCAGGGCGGGCGCTACATCGAGCCGGCCGATGCGATGAAGCATGTGGCCGGCTACTGCGTGATCAACGACGTGTCCGAGCGCGAGTACCAGCTCGAGCGCGGCACGCAATGGGACAAGGGCAAGGGCTGCGACACCTTCGGGCCGATCGGCCCCTGGATGGTGACCGCCGACGAGATCCCCGACCCGCAGCAGCTGGATCTCTGGCTGGAGGTGGACGGCCACCGCTACCAGAACGGCAACACGCGGACGATGGTCTTCGGTGTCGCTGAACTGGTCAGTTACCTGAGCAGGTTCATGAGCCTGCAGCCGGGCGACCTGATCTCCACCGGCACGCCGCCGGGCGTCGGCCTCGGCATCAAGCCGAACCCGGTCTACCTGCGCGCCGGCCAGCAGATGAAGCTGGGCATCCAGGGCCTGGGCGTGCAGACCCAGAAGGTGGTGAGCGCGACATGACGAAGATCACCTCGATGCGCGTCCACGACGTGCGCTTCCCCACCTCCGAGCACCTCGACGGCTCGGATGCGATGAACCCGGATCCGGACTACTCAGCCGCCTACGTCGTGCTGGGCACCGACACGCCGGGCCTCGAAGGCCACGGCCTGACCTTCACGATCGGCCGCGGCAACGAGATCTGCTGCGCAGCGATCCGCTCGATGGAGCGCCTGGTCGTGGGCCTGGAGCTGGACTGGATCGCCGAGAACATGGGCCGCTTCTGGCGCCATGTGACGAGCGACAGCCAGTTGCGCTGGATCGGCCCGGACAAGGGCGCGATCCACCTCGCCACCGGCGCGGTCGTCAACGCCGCCTGGGACCTCTGGGCCAAGGCGGAGAGGAAGCCGGTGTGGCGCCTGGTGGCCGAGATGTCGCCCGAGGAACTGGTGCGCTGCATCGACTTCCGCTACATCACCGACTGCATCACCCCGGACGAGGCGCTGGCGCTGCTCAAGGAGCGCGCCAAGGGCAAGGATGAGCGGATGGCGGACCTGCTCGCCAATGGCTATCCCTGCTACACGACCTCCGCCGGCTGGCTGGGCTACCCGGACGACAAGCTGCGCCGCCTCGCCCAGGAAGCGGTGGACGCCGGCTTCAACCATGTGAAGCTGAAGGTCGGCCGCGACCTGCAGGACGACATCCGGCGGCTGCGCATCGCCCGCGAGGTGCTGGGGCCGGACCGCAACCTGATGATCGACGCCAACCAGGTCTGGGACGTGGACCAGGCGATCGAATGGCTGGGCCATCTCGCCTTCGCCAAGCCCTGGTTCATCGAGGAGCCGACCTCGCCGGACGACATCGCCGGCCACAGGAAGATCCGCCAGGCGATGCAGGGCCATATGCAGGTGGCCACCGGCGAGATGTGCCAGAACCGCATCATGTTCAAGCAGCTGATCATGGAGGGCGCGATCGACGTGGTGCAGATCGACGCCTGCCGGCTCGGCGGCGTCAACGAGGTGCTGGCGGTGATGCTGATGGCGGCCAAGCACGGGCTCAAGGTCTGCCCCCATGCCGGCGGCGTGGGCCTGTGCGAGTACGTGCAGCACCTGTCGATGATCGACTACCTGTGCATCGCGGGCACGAAGGAGGGCCGCGTGATCGAGTACGTGGACCATCTGCACGAGCACTTCGTCGATCCCTGCGTCATCCGCGGCGCGGCCTACATGCCGCCGGAGCGGCCGGGCTATTCGATCGAGATGAAGCCGGCCTCGCTGGCGCAGTACGCCTTCAAGGGCTGAGGGCGGGATGGACCTGCATCTGCAAGGCAAGGTGGTCCTCGTCACCGGCGGCGCCGCCGGCATCGGCGCGGCCATCGCCGCCGGCCTCGCGCAGGAAGGCGCAGTTCCCGTCGTGCTGGACCGCAAGGCCGCGGCCGACCATGAACACCACCAGCTCGACCTCACCGACGAAGCCGCCTGCGCCGCCGCCGTGCAGGCCACGCTGGCCCGCCACGGCCGCATCGACGGCCTCGTGAACAACGCCGGCGTCAACGACGGTGTGGACCTGTCGGCCGGCCGCGCCGCCTTCATGCGCTCGCTGGAAGCGAACCTGATCCATTGCTATGTGCTGGCGCACCTGTGCCAGGACGCACTGAAGGCGAGCCGCGGCGCCATCGTCAACATCGCCTCCAAGACCGCGCTGACCGGCCAGGGCCGCACCAGCGGCTATGTGGCGGCCAAGGGCGCGCTGCTGGGGCTCACGCGCGAGTGGGCGGCGGCGCTGGCCGGCGACGGCGTGCGCGTCAACGCGGTGCTGCCGGCCGAGGTGATGACGCCGATGTACCAGCAGTGGCTCGCCACCCTGCCCGACCCCGCCGATGCGCTGCAGCGCATCACCGAACGCATCCCCTTCGGCCACCGCATGACGCTGGATCGGGAGATCGCCGACACGGTGCTCTTCCTGCTGTCCGAGCGCTCCTCGCACACCACCGGCCAGTGGCTGCATCCCGACGGCGGCTACACCCACCTGGATAGGGCATTGCGCTGACCGGGCCGGTAGCGGCTTTCCTCGTTCCGTGCACATAATCAGTTATGCCCGTGGAGTGAGGGAGGACCATGACCGACATGGATTTCGCCGACGAGCTGCTGGACGACGAGGAAGCCCCTGCGGTACCCGTCCAGACGCTCGATCCCTGGATCGTGATGATCGTCGACGACGACGCCGCGGTGCACCAGGTGACGCAACTGGTCATGTCCGGCTTCGAGTTCGCCGGCCGCAAGCTCAAGTTCATCGACGCCTACAGCGGCACCGAGGCGCGCGAGCTGCTGAAGGACCGCGACGACATCGCGCTGATCCTGCTCGACGTGGTGATGGAGACCGACCACGCCGGCCTCGACCTGGCCCGCCACATCCGCGACGAGCTGAAGAACCGCCACGTGCGCATCGTGCTGCGCACCGGGCAGCCGGGCCAGGCGCCCGAGGAAGACGTCATCAAGACGTATGACATCAACGACTACAAGGAAAAGACCGAGCTCACCAAGCGCAAGCTGATCACGGTCTTCTACGCCTCGCTGCGCTCCTACCGGGACCTGATGATCATCGAGCAGTCGCGCGCCGCGCTGCGCCGCTCGATCGACGCGATCACCCGCGTCTACGACTCGCAGAGCATGCGCCACTTCGCCTCGGCAGTGCTGGAGCAGTGCTCGCAGCTGCTGGGCTACGAAGGCGGCGGCGGCCTGTGCGCGCAGGTGAGCGCCTATGCGGCCTCGCATGTGGAGGGCAGGCTCAAGGTGCTGGCAGCCACCAGCGAATACTCGCGCCTGGTGGTGGACGACACGATGGGCAGCCTGCCGGCGGAGGTCAAGGCCGCGCTGGATGCCGCGCTCCAGAGCAAGCGCAGCCGCTTCGACGGCAGCCACTTCGTCGGCTACTACCGCAGCAGCAGCGGCAACGAGAACCTGCTGTACATGAATTTCGCCGGCGAGGTCGATGAGACGACTCACGAGCTGCTGGAGATCTTCTGCGCCAACGTGGCGATCACCTACGAGAGCCTGCTGCTGCGCGAGGAAGTGCAGGAAACGCAGCGCTCGACGGTCTACATCATCGGCGAGGCGGTCGAGCGGCGCTCGAAGGAGACCGGCGCCCACGTGCGCCGCGTCGGAGAGCTGAGCGCGCTGCTGGGCGAGGCTTCGGGCATGACGCCGGCCGACGTGGAGTTCATGCGCCAGGCGGCGCCGCTGCACGACGTGGGCAAGATCGGCATCCCGGACCGGGTGCTCAACAAGCCCGCCAAGCTCGACGCCGAGGAGTGGGAGATCATGCAGACCCACGCCCGCATCGGCTACGAGCTGCTGTCCAAGTCCGACAAGCGCATCCTGCACCTGGGCGCCGTCATTGCCCACGAGCACCACGAGCGCTGGGACGGCGCGGGCTATCCGCGCGGCCTCAAGGGCGAGGAGATCCACATCGCCGGCCGCATCGTCGCGCTGGCCGACGTGCTGGACGCGCTGGTCAGCAAGCGCTGCTACAAGGGCGCCTGGGACTTCGACGAGGCGCTGGGCTACCTGGCCGAACAGTCGGGCAAGCAGTTCGATCCGACGCTGGTGAAACTGCTGCTCGAGAATCTCGATCCGGTGCGCGGCATCTACGAGAAGTACCCGGACGCGCCGGCCTCCTGATCAGGCCAGCAGGGCCTTCACCAGGTCCAGCTGCCGGTCGACCTTCTCCGTGCCGAGCTCCAGGCTGGCCTCGATGCGGCTCAGGTGGTCGCACATCGACGCCACCGCCGCCTCGACCTTGCCGGCCTTGCACAGCTTCAGGAAGTCGCCATGCTCGTCGGTCGAGCAGTGGGGATCGTTGGACGAGTGGTAGAGCATGGCGATCAGCGAGCTGCGCGCCACCAGCTCCTGCACCAGCTCGGCCAGCGTCTTGTTGCCGGCCGCCTGGGCCAGCGCCACGTGGAAGTCGCCCAGCAGCCGCTCGCGCGCCGACGTGCCGGTGGCCACCGGCTGGCGCGACAGCGCGCTGCGCTCGAAGCGGATGTGCTGCTCCAGCGCCTGGTAGTCGGCCGGCTTCGCGTTGGCGATGAACAGGCGCACCACCTCGCTCTCCAGCACGCGGCGCACCGCGAAGACCTCGCGCGCATCCTGCACCGAAGGCTGGCAGACGAAGGCGCCCTTGTCCGGGATGATCTCGATCAGCTTGTCCTTGGACAGCGTCAGCAGCGCGGCGCGCACCTTCGTGCGGCTGACCGAGTAGACCCGGCCCAGCGCCTCCTCGCGCAGCCAGGTGCCGGGCGGCAGGCGCTTCTCGACGATGGCGGTGGCGATGTCCTGGGCGATGCTGTCGATGGAGGCGGCGTTGGCCGGGGCCGCGGGAGCGGCTTCCTCTTCAGCGACGGGTTTCTTGGTGCGAGGCATGGCCGGAATTGTCGCCCAGCGTGAAGCCGGACAAGGCGCCCGTGTAGGCCTTGGGCAGCGGTGTGGCCAGTTCGCCGCGCTTGCTGGTGTTCAGCCGCAGGGCGGCCAGAGTCTCGGCGAGCCGCGTGGCGGCCGCCACGCCGTCGACCACCGGCACGCTCAACTGCTGCGTTATGTGAGCGCACAGGTCGGCCATGCCGGCGCAGCCTAGGACGATGACGTCCGAGCCGTCTTCATCGAGCGCGCGCCGGCATTCGTCGACGATGCGCTCGCGCGCCTTCGAGCCCGGTTCCTCCAGCTCAAGCACCGGCAGTTCGCAGGCCCGCACATTGGCGCAGAAGCGCTGCATGCCGTAGGCCTCGGCCAGGTGCCAGGCCTGGCCGATCGTGCGCGAGAGCGTCGTCACCACGCTGAACCGGCTGCCGATCATGCTGGCCAGGTGCATCGCCGCCTCGGCGATGCCGACCACCGGGCCCCGCGCCAGCTCGCGGGCCGCCTTCAGGCCCGGGTCGCCGAAGCAGGCGATCACGTAGGCGTCGCAGCCTTCCTCGCGCTCGCCCTTTGCGATCTCCTGCAGCAGGCCCGGCACGGCCAGCGCCTCGTCGTAATGGCTCTCGATCGAGGCCGGCCCCATCGCCGGGCTGACCGCGATGATCTCGGTGCCGGCGCTCGCCACGCTGCGCGCGCACTGGCCGATCTTGTCGGTCATGCTCCAGGTGGTGTTGGGGTTGATGATCTTGATGCGCATATCACTTCCTTGCGATGGCCCCGTAGATAAGCAAGCCCAGGGCCATGCCGATGAACCAGGCGTAGTTGGCGGCGCCATGGAGAGCCGGGATCAAGACGCACAGGATGGGCACGATGGCGGCCGGCACCAGCGCCTGGATCGCCTTCGGGTTGTAGCCCTTGCTGTACCAGTACTCGCCCTGCTCGCTCATCGAGTACAGCGCGTCCACATTGATCTTCTGCTTGCGCACCAGGTAGAAGTCGGCGATCAGGATGCCGAACAGCGGGCCGATGAAGGAGCCCAGGATGTCCAGCGTGTAGTGGATGACCTCGGGGCTGTTGTAGAGGTTCCAGGGCGTCAGGAAGATGGAGCCGACCGCGGCGATCATGCCGCCGGTGCGCCAGGAGATGTGCTGCGGCGCGACGTTGGAGAAGTCGAAGGCCGGCGAGACGAAGTTGGCCACGATGTTGATGCCGATGGTGGCGATCATGAAGGTCAGCGCGCCCAGCACGACGGCGGTGGTGCTGTCGATCTTGCCCACGGTGTGCACCGGATCGGTGATCAGTTCGCCGAACACCGGCAGCGTGGCGGCGGTGGTGATCACGGTCAGCAGCGAGAAGAAGATGAAGTTGATCGGCAGACCCCAGAAGTTGCCCTTCTTCACCGCCAGGAAGCTCTTGCCGTAGCGGGAGAAGTCGCCGAAGTTCAGCATCGGGCCGCTGAAGTAGCTCACGACCAGCGCGATCGCCGAGATCATCACCGGCAGCGCGTCCCAGCCCTGGAACTTCACGCCGCCCAGGTTCAGGTCGATATTGCTCCAGCCGGCCTTCCAGACCAGCCAGCCGCAGAGCACCGTCATCACCACGTACACCGCCGGCCCGGCCCAGTCGATGAACTTGCGGATCGCTTCCATGCCGTGCCAGAACACGAAGGCCTGCAGCACCCACATGAACATGAAGGCGCCCCAGCCCAGCGTGGACAGGCCGGCGAAGCCGTGCTGCTGCACATCCGCATAGGGTGCCAGCGCGGGCAGCATGTGTAGCGCCAGCACCATGAAGGCGGCGGAGGCGAGATAGGTCTGGACCCCGTACCAGGCCACGGCGATCAGGCCGCGGATGATGGCCGGGATGTTGGCGCCCAGCACGCCGAAGGGCGCCCGGCAGACCACCGGATACGGCACGCCGGTCACCTGGCTGGGCTTGGCCACCAGGTTGCAGAAGAACTGCACGATCACGATGCCCACCAGCAGCGCCACCAGCACCTGCCAGCTCGACAGGCCCAGCGAGAACAGGCTGCCCGCGGTGATGTAGCCGCCGACGCTGTGCACATCGGACATCCAGAAGGCGAAGATGTTGTACTGGCCCCAGGTCTGGGTGGCCAGCGGGGCGAGATCCTCGTTGGTCAGGCGCGGGTGGTAGCCGGGCTTGATGACGGCGTTCGACGCCGCATGGGTGGAGACGCTGGCCGGCGCCGCGTGCCCGTTTGCCGGGGCCTGACTGACAGCTGTGTTCATCGCATGATCCTCTCGTCCGAGGGTTGGAAAACTAATGCATCCGAAATTTGTATACAAAGATAGAACACAAATTTCGGGCGCGCCAGTGCCAACCACTCGGGAGAAACCCGAGCGAGCGATGACTACAGACTTACTTGGCCGCCGTCAGCCGGAGGTACTTGCCCATCAGAGTCTCCCGACTCTCGATGTGCTCCGGATTGGTCGGAATGCAGGCCACGGGGCACAGCATCACGCACTGCGGCTCGTCGAAATGGCCGACGCACTCGGTGCACTTGTCCGGCGCGATCTGGTAGAACTCCGGCCCCATCGAGATGGCGTTGTTCGGGCACTCGGGCTCGCAGACGTCGCAGTTGATGCATTCGTCGGTGATCATCAGGGCCATGATCAGGACTCCCGCCGGGCCGCCCCAAGGGAGGCCTGCGCCCCCTTGGGGGGCAGCGAACGAAGTGAGCGTGGGGGCATCATCTCAGCCCTCCTCTTTCACCCGTTCGTGCAGGCGCTGAAGCACCGGCGGCGAGACGAACTGCGACACGTCGCCGTCCAGCCGCGCGATCTCGCGCACGAAGGTGCTGGAGATGAACTGGTACTGGTCCGAGGGCGTCAGGAACAGGGTCTCCACCTCGGGCATCAGCTTGCGGTTCATGCCGGCCATCTGGAACTCGTACTCGAAGTCGCTGACCGCGCGCAGCCCGCGCACCACCACCTTGCCGCCCCGCTCGACGATGAAGTTGCGCAGCAGGCCCTCGAAGGGGATCACGTCCACATTGCCGTAGCCGGCGCAGAGTTCGCGGGCCATGGCCAGGCGCTCGTCGATGCTGAACATCGTCTTCTTGTGGTGGCCCACCGCCACCGCGACGATCAGCCGCCCGAACAGGCCGCTGGCGCGGCGCACCAGGTCTTCGTGGCCCAGGGTCATCGGGTCGAAGGTGCCGGGGTAGACGGCGGTCAGCGGGCTGGGCGTGGTGGAACTCAAGGGGGGAACTCCTGGGCAGGGATGTGAATTATCGGGCCTGAAGGCAACCGGCCGCTGCGCCATGGGTACTCAGCAGCGCCGCAATCGCGGTGCCCACAAGAGGAGACGACCCATGCGCACTTCCCTTTCCCTGCTGGCCGGCGCCTTGCTGGCCGCCGGGCCGGCCCTGGCCCATACCGACATCTACACGACCACGCTGCACCCGACCAGCGGCACCTTCGCGTCCGGCAGCGGCTCGGCGACGATCACGATCGACTGGGACGACGCGACGATGCGCGTGCAGGCTGACTTCGCCGGCCTGTCCAGCCCGGCCACCGCCGCCCACATCCACTGCTGCACGACGAACCCCGGCATCGTCAGCGGCGCCATCGTCGCGACGACGACGCCGACCTTCCCCGGCTTCCCCACCGGCACCAGCGGCAGCTACGACGTGACCTTCAGCCTGGACAACGCCGCCACCTTCAACAGCGCCTTCATCAGCAACACCGTGTTCGGCGGCAACGGCAGCCTGCCCGGCGCGGTCACCGCCTTCGGCATCGGCCTGAACGCCGGCAAGGCCTATCTGAACATCCATACGGCCAACGTGCCCAGCGGCGAGATCCAGGGCTTCCTGGCGCTGGCGCCGGTGCCGGAGCCGGCCACCTATGGCCTGATGGCGCTCGGCCTGCTGGGCGTGGGCGCCGCAGTGCGCCGCCGCGCCTAGCTAGGCAGTAGCGGCCTGGCGCGCGAACAGCTGGAAGTGCACCGCGCCGGCGCGGCCGGACTTCCAGCGCTCGAAGCCCGTGGGCGGCTCGAGCAGTTCCGGCGCCTCCAGGTAGATCAGGCCGCCGTCGGCCAGCAGCGGCGCGGCGGCCTGCAGGGCCGGCTCGAACAGGTCCTGCCCGAATGGCGGGTCGAGCATCACCATCTCGAACTGGCCGGGCGTGGCGCGCCGCATCCACGCCAGCGCGTCGGTGCATTCGATGCCGAGGTTCTCGGCCTTCAGCCGCACGGCGCTCGCCTTGAGGCTCTTGGCCAGGGCCGGATCACGCTCCAGCAGCAGCACCTTCTCGGCGCCGCGAGAGGCGGCCTCGAAACCCAGCGCGCCACTGCCGGCAAAGGCATCCAGCACGCGCCAGCCGGACAGATCCTGGCCCAGCCAGTTGAACAGCGTCTCGCGCACGCGATCGGGCGTCGGGCGCAGGCCCGGCCTGTCGGCGACCGGGAGCTTGGAGCGCTTCCACTGGCCGCCGATGATCCTCACCTCACTCATTGGCGAACCGGGATGCCTCGCGCCGACATCAGGGCTTTTGCTTCGCCCACCGTGTGCTCGCCATAGTGGAAGATGCTCGCGGCCAGCACCGCATCGGCGCCCCCCTTCTGCACGCCATCGGCCAGGTCGTCCAGCGAGCCGACGCCGCCGGAGGCGATCACCGGCACGCTGACCGCGTCGCTGACCGCGCGGGTCAGCGCCAGGTCGAAGCCGCTCTTGGTGCCGTCGCGGTCCATGCTGGTGAGCAGGATCTCGCCGGCGCCATAACGGGCCATCTTGACGGCCCACTCGACCGCATCCAGGCCGACGTTCTTGCGTCCGCCGTGGGTGTAGACGTCCCAGCCGGATCCGTCCGCCCGGCGCTTGGCATCGATCGCCACGACGATGCACTGCGCGCCGTACTTGTCCGACGAGGCCCGGATCACGTCCGGGTTCGCCACCGCCGCCGAGTTGAAGCTGACCTTGTCGGCACCGGCATTCAGCAAGCGCCGCACGTCAGCCACCTCGCGCACGCCGCCGCCCACCGTCAGCGGAATAAAGACCTGCGAGGCCACCGCTTCGATGATCGGCAGGATCAGGTCGCGTCCGTCGGAAGTGGCCGTTATGTCGAGGAAGGTGAGTTCGTCGGCACCCTGCTCGTTGTAGCGGGCGGCGATCTCCACCGGATCGCCGGCGTCGCGCAGCTCGGTGAAGTTGATGCCCTTGACGACCCGGCCGCCGGTGACGTCCAGGCAGGGAATGATGCGTTTGGCGAGCACTGCTGCGATTACCCGCCGTTGAGTTCGTCGGCCCGTGCCTGCGCGGCGGCCAGGTCCAGGTCGCCGGTGTAGATCGCGCGGCCGCAGATCACGCCCTCCACGCCCTCGTGCTCGACGGCGCACAGCGCCTCGATGTCGGCCATGTTGGACAGGCCGCCCGAGGCGATCACCGGGATGCTCAGCGCGCGGGCCAGCTTGACGGTGGCGTCGATGTTGATGCCGGTCAGCATGCCGTCGCGGCCGATGTCGGTGTAGATCACGCCCTCGATGCCGTAGTCCTCGAACTTCTTGGCCAGGTCGATCACCTCATGGCCGGTCAGCTTGCTCCAGCCGTCGGTGGCGACCTTGCCGTCCTTGGCGTCGAGGCCGACGATGATGTGGCCGCCGAAGGCGGTGGCCGCGTCCTGCAGGAAGCCGGGGTTCTTCACCGCGGCGGTGCCGACGATGATGAAGGACAGGCCGTCGTCCAGGTAGCGCTCGATCGTGTCCAGGTCGCGGATGCCGCCGCCCAGTTGCACCGGGATCTCGCTGCCCACCTCGCGCAGGATGGCCTTGATCGCCGTCTCGTTGACCGGCCTGCCCGCGAAGGCGCCGTTCAGGTCGACCAGGTGCAATCGTCGAGCGCCCGCGTCCACCCAGCGCCTCGCCATTTCGGCCGGGTCCTCGCCGAAGGTGGTGGATTCATTCATGTCGCCTTGTTTGAGGCGCACGCAACGACCGTCTTTCAGGTCAATGGCAGGAATCAGCAGCATGGCCGAATGGGTGTCAGTCAGGATTGAGGGTTAGGGACGAAAAGCGGCAGACCGGGATGGAGGTGGAGATCCTCAAGGCTTCCAGTGCAGGAAGTTTCGGTACAGGGCGAGGCCCAGCGCAGCACTTTTCTCGGGGTGGAATTGGGTGGCAAAAATGTTATCCCGCGCCACCGCGCAGGTAAAGCGCTCTCCGTACTCGGTATCGCCAGCCGTGTGGTGCGGCTCCGACGGTAGCGCGTAGTAGCTGTGCACGAAATAGAACCAGGACTCGTCGGGCACGCCGGCCCAGACCGGGTGCGACCGGGCCTGGCGCACGCGGTTCCAGCCCATCTGCGGCACCTTGTAGCGGCTGCCGTCGGGCTGGGTCATGCCGTCGAGCTGGAAGCGCCTGACCACACCCGGGATGAGGCCCAGGCCCGGCGTGTCCTGCTCCTCGCTGTGGTCCAGCAGCATCTGCATGCCGACGCAGACGCCCATCAGCGGCTTGTTGGCGGCGGCGTCGAGCACGGCCTCCTTCATGCCCGAATCGGCCAGCTCGCGCATGCAGTCGCGCATCGCACCCTGGCCCGGCAGCACGACGCGCTCGGCGGCGAACACGTCCTCGGCCTTCTGCGTGATGACCACGTCCACGTCCGTGCCCGCGGCCGCGTGGATCACCGCCTGCGAGACCGAGCGCAGGTTGCCCATGCCGTAGTCGACGACGGCGACGGTCCTGACGTGTGCCCCTCGCCGAACGAGTACGTTCGGCGGTCCCCCGAGGGGACCCGGGCCTACTTGGGACGGCCCGGCGCTCGGCCCGGTGCTCACAGCGATCCTTTCGTCGAAGGAATAACGCCGAGACTGCGCGGATCCAGCGTCATCGCCATGCGCAGCGCGCGGCCGAAGGCCTTGAACATCGTCTCGGCCTGGTGGTGGGCGTTGTGGCCCTTCAGGTTGTCCACGTGCAGGCTCACCAGCGCGTGGTTGACGAAGCCCTGGAAGAACTCGTAGGTGAGCTGCGTGTCGAAGGCGCCGACGCTGCCGGAGGTGAACTTGCAGTCCATCTCCAGGCCGGGGCGGCCGGAGAAGTCGATGACCACGCGCGAGAGCGCCTCGTCCAGCGGCACGTAGGCGTGGCCGTAGCGGGTCAGGCCCTTCTTGTCGCCGACCGCCTGGGCCACCGCCATGCCCAGCGTGATGCCGACGTCTTCCACCGTGTGGTGGCCGTCGATGTGCAGGTCGCCCTTGGCCTCGATCTCCAGGTCGATCAGGCCGTGGCGGGCGATCTGGTCCAGCATGTGGTCGAAGAAGCCAATGCCGGTGTTCAGCTTGGACTCGCCGCTGCCGTCCAGGTTGACGCGGACGCGGATCTGCGTCTCCTTGGTGTTGCGGCTGACTTCTGCAATGCGGGGGGCGTTCATAGCGATTCCTTCAGGGCGGCCAGCATCGCCGCGTTTTCCTCTGCCGTGCCGATGGTCAGGCGCAGGCAGTTGGCCAGCAGCGGGTGCAGGCCGGAGACATTCTTGATCAGCACGCCCTTGGCCTTCATGCCGGCGAAGCAGCGGGCGGCGTCCGGCACGCGCACGAGGATCATGTTGGCCTCGCTCGGGAAGGCCTTCACGCCGGGCAGTTGCGCCAGCGCCGCGGCCACATGGCCACGCTCGTTGCGGATCGCCTGGGCCTGGCGCGCGTATTCGTCCGCATGCGCCAGCGCGAACAGGCCGGCCTCGGCATTGAGCACGCTGATGTTGTAGGGCGGGCGCAGCTTGTCGATCTCGCCGATCAGCGCGGCCCGGCCCATCAGATAGCCGATGCGCACACCGGCCAGGCCGAACTTGGACAGCGTGCGCATCACCAGCACGTGCTCATGCTTCTTCATCAGCGCCATCGAGTCGCGGGCGGCGAAGGGCTGGTAGGCCTCGTCCATCACGACCAGGCCCGGCGCGGCCTCGACGATCGCCTCGATGGTGGCGGCGTCCCAGAGATTGGCGGTCGGGTTGTTCGGGTAGGCGAGCCAGATCACCGCCGGGCGGTGCTTGTCGATGGCAGCGAGCATCGCCTCGCGGTCCAGCTCGAAGTCGGCCGTCAGCGGCACGCCGGCGAAGGCGATGCCCTGCAGCTTCGCGCTCATCTCGTACATCACGAAGCCGGGCACCGGCGCCAGCACCGTGTTGCCGGGCAGGTCGGCGGCCAGGGTCAGCAGGCTGATCAGTTCGTCCGAGCCGTTGCCCAGCATCAGCTCGAAGCCTTCGGGCAGGTCGACATGCGTCTTCAGCACCAGCCGCAGGTCCTCGGCGCGCTGGGCCGGATAGCGGTTGATCGCGGCTTCGGCCAGGCGGGCGCCCAGCTCGGCGCGCAGCGCATCGGGCAGCGCGAAGGGGTTCTCCATCGCGTCGAGCTTGATCAGGCCGCGGCTGTCCTGCACCGCGTAGGCATGCATGCCCTGCACGTCGGCGCGGAGGAAGGTCTGCATGCGTTCAGTCAGCGGGGGCATCGAGGATATCCAGTGCAGCGATGAAAGGATTGATGATCTGCACGCCGTCCACCGACAGGCCGTGCTGCATGTCTTCGGAGAGCACGAAGCGGCAGCCCAGGTGCTGGGCCGAGGCGACGATCAGCGCGTCCCAGTAGTTCAGCTGGTAGCGGCTTTCGATGGCCCACGCGGTCTCGACGGTGGCATGGTCGATCTGCCAGGGCCGCCAATGCTGGTAGCGCCGCACCTCGGCGCGCGCATCGCCCGCCGAAATGGCCGTGGAGAACTTCTTGCGTGCGTTGCTGTAGAACTCGTTGAGCACCTGCACGCTGATGCGGCCGCAGCGGCGCGTCCAGCAGGCCGTGATCCAGGCCTGAGCCGTGTCCCGCTTGGCTGGCTCCTTCTCGTCGAAGCAGTACAGCAGGACATTGGTGTCGACCAGGACCGTGGCGCTCAACGACGGCTCCGGTCGTAGATCTCCTCGCGGGTCGGATAGGGCCCGTCCGAGCTGTGGCCCCAGCTCTTGAACTCCAGCGCCTCGCGCATCGCGCGCTCATAGGCGTCGTCGTGCCGCATCTTCTCCGCCAGCATCTCGCCCACCAGCCGCGACACGCTGGTGTTGCGCCGGGCCGCCTCCAGGCGGGCCCAGTCGGCGACGCTGTCTTCCATGGAGATGGTGACGTTCTTCATGGGCCGAAAGATAACACGAAGTTCGTGTTACACGAACTTCGTGTTCATTTCTGACTTATGACTAGGCGCCGAAATGTGATGCCGCCCAGCCTCCGACGCCCCACACAATCCCGCCGATGAAGACCCGCCTGACTGCTCTCGTTGCGGCCCTGCTGCTGGCCGCCTGTGCCCTGCCGCCGCCGCCGCGCGCAACCCTTGACCCCGTTCCGCTGGCCGAGGCCGACCAGGCCGTGCAGGCGATGATCGACTCGAAGCAGATGCCCGGCGGCGCGCTGTGGATCGAGCAGATCGGCGTGGGAAGCTACCACCGCGCCTACGGGCAGCGCGCCGTCGAGCCCCTGCCCGAGCCGCTGGACGAGCAGACGATCTTTGACGCCGCCTCGCTGACCAAGGCCGTGGTCACCTCCACGCTGGTCCAGGTGCTGCGCGAGCAGGGCAAGCTGGACGTCGAGGCGCCGATCGCCCGCTACCTGCCCGATTGCACCGCGCTGGGCCCGAACATCACCGTGCGCCAGTTGCTGACCCACAGCTCCGGCCTGCAGCCCGACCTGCCCGGCAACGGCGACCAGATCAAGAACGGCCCCTGGCACGGCATCGCCGATGCGCTGCGCCTCACCTGCGCGCTGCCGCCGCAGGCGCCGCCGGCCACGCAGTTCAAGTACTCGGACCTGAACTTCGTCCTGCTGGGCATCATCGTCGCCCGCCAGGCCGGCGAGCCGCTGCAGGACTTCGCCCAGCATGCGCTGTTCGAGCCGCTGGGCATGAAGCACAGCGGCTACCTGCCGCTGGAACGCTTCCCCGCGGCACGCATCGCCCCGACCGAACGCCAGCCCGATGGCTCGATGCTGCGCGGTGTCGTCCACGATCCGACCGCCCGCACCATGGGCGGCGTGGCCGGCCACGCGGGCCTGTTCACCACCACCGCGGACCTGGCGCGCTTCGCCCGCATGCTGCTGAATGACGGCGTTATGGATGACGGCCGCCGCCTGCTCAGCCACGAGAGCGTGGAACTGCTGACGCTGCCGCAATCACCCGCCGGCCTGCCCCAGCGCGGCATGGGCTGGGACGTGGACACCGCCTTCTCCCGTCCCCGCGGCGAGCTGTACCCGAAGGGCGCCAGCTTCGGCCACACCGGCTTCACCGGCTGCGCCTTCTGGCTGGACCCGGGCAGCAAGAGCTTCTACATCCTGCTGGCGAACCGGGTGCATCCGGGCGGGCCGACGAACACGCTGCCGCTGTATGCGCAGCTGGGGACGCTGGCAGCCCGCGCAGCCGGGTTGGCGGCTCGCTGAGCGACACTGCGCGGCATCATGGCGCTGCGCGACCTCGACCCGGACAAGCCACACGAAATTGCCCTCGTCGCAGAGCGCATGCAAGCGACGCTGATTGAGGTCGAGGGGGTGCCGCTCTACGACTTCGAATGGCTGGCTGCCCGCGTGCGCTGGCATTTCGAGCCGGGCCGCGTCGCGCGCGTCGTACTTGGCCTTGACGAGCATGGCGACATCGTCGGGCACACCTTGTTCCGCATCGAACCCGACCCGGACGGCGGCTCGTTCGGTCTCGTCACGACCAGCTATGTGCTTCCCTCAGCCCGGCGCAGTGGCCTGGCCAGCGCATTCCTGCGGGAAGCCCTGGTCTGGTTCCGCGAGCAGGGTCAGCCGCTTGCCGCCACCTGGACCTCGGCCGCCAACGCGCCGCTGATCGCGCTCTACGCACGACATGGATTTGCCGAGGATCAGCGCGGGCCGAACGACCTGACCGGGACGATGATGGTGCGACTGGCGAAGCCGCTGCGCTGAGGGCTCAGCGCTTCAGCCGCATCTCCGCCGCCCGCGCGTGGCCCTGTAGGCCCTCGCCGTAGGCCAGCTCCGCGGCAATCGGGCCGAGCTTCTGCGCACCCGCCTCGCTGACCTCGATCAGGCTGCTGCGCTTCTGGAAGTCGTACACCCCCAGTGGCGACGAGAAACGCGCCGTGCCCGAGGTGGGCAGCACGTGGTTCGGCCCGGCGCAGTAGTCGCCCAGCGATTCGCTGGTGAAGGCGCCGAGGAAGATCGCGCCGGCGTGGCGCAGCAGCGGTTCCCACTGGTGCGGGTCCGCGCTGCTGACTTCCAGATGCTCCGGCGCGATGCGGTTGGAAATCTCGCAGGCCTCGTCCATCGAGCGGGTCAGGATCAGCGCGCCGCGGCCTTCCAGCGAAGCGCGGATCACCGCCTCGCGCGGCATCGTCGGCAGCAGCCGCTCGATCGCCTCGTGCACTCGGGCGATGTAGGCCGCATCGGGGCACAGCAGGATGCTCTGCGCCATCTCGTCGTGTTCGGCCTGGCTGAACAGGTCCATCGCCACCCAGTCGGGCGGCGTCGTGCCGTCGGCCAGCACCAGGATCTCGCTGGGGCCGGCGATCATGTCGATGCCGACCTGGCCGAAGACGTTCTTCTTGGCGCTGGCCACGTAGGCATTGCCGGGGCCGGTGATCTTGTCGACGCGCGGCACGGTCGCCGTGCCGTAAGCCAGCGCCGCCACGGCCTGCGCGCCACCGACGGCGAAGGCGCGATGCACGCCGGCCACATAGGCCGCGGCCAGCACCAGCGGGTTCTTCTCGCCACGCGGCGTGGGCACCACCATCACGATCTCGGGCACGCCGGCGACGTGGGCGGGAATCGCGTTCATCAGCACGCTGCTCGGATAGGCCGCCTTGCCGCCCGGCACGTAGATACCCACGCGGTCCAGCGGCGTGACCTTCTGGCCCAGCAGCGTGCCGTCCTCGTCGCGGTAGCTCCAGCTGAGGCCGCAGGCCTGCTTCTGGCGCTCGTGATAGCTGCGAACCCGGGCGGCAGCGGATTCGAGTGCCGAACGCTGCGCCGGCGTGATCGCATCGAAGGCGGCCTTCAGTTCCTCGCGGGTCAGTTCCAGCGCGGCCACGGAAGCCGCATCGACGTGATCGAAGCGCGCCGTGTACTCCAGCACCGCTGCATCGCCACGGGCGCGCACGTCGGCCAGGATCTCGGCCACCCGCGTCTCGATCGCCGTGTCGGTCTCAGCCGACCAATGCAGCACCCGCTGGAATTCGGTTTCGAAGTCGGCGGCGGCGGTGCTGAGGTGGCGGAGATTCAACATGTACGAGCAAGTAATGCGTTACTTCGGGATGGCGGCGGCGAAGGCGTCGATCAGTTGGCGCAGCGGCTCGCGCTTGAGCTTCAGTGCGGCCTGGTTGACGACCAGGCGGGAGGAGATGTCCATGATCCGCTCCACCTCGACCAGCTTGTTCGCCCGCAGCGTGCTGCCGGTGGACACCAGGTCGACGATGGCCTCGGCCAGCCCGGTCAGCGGGGCCAGTTCCATCGAGCCGTAGAGCTTGATCAGGTCCACGTGCACGCCCTTGTCGGCGAAGTGCTGGCGGGCGATCTCGGTGTACTTAGTGGCCACGCGGATGCGCGAGCCCTGCTTCACCGCGGCGGCGTAGTCGAAGTCCGCGCGGGTGGCCACGCTCATCCGGCACTTGGCGATGTTCAGGTCCAGCGGCTGGTACATGCCCTGCAGGCCATGCTCGATCAGCACATCGCGGCCGGCCACGCCGAGGTCGGCGCCGCCGTACTGCACATAGGTCGGCACGTCGCTGGCGCGCACCAGCACGACGCGCACGTCGGGCTGGTTGGTCGCCAGGATCAGCTTGCGGGACTTCTCCGGATCCTCGAGCACCTCGATGCCGGCGGCGCGCAGCAGCGGCAGGGTCTCCTCGAAGATCCGGCCCTTGGAGAGGGCCAAGGTAATCGTCATTGGGTCGCCCCGTGCTCGGCAGGGGTCAGCGTCTTCATCGACAGCGCATGGATCTGCTCGCGCATGCGCTCGCCCAGGGCGGCGTAGACGCGCTGGTGGCGCTTGATACGGGTCAGACCTTCGAACTCGGCGGAGACGATGGTGGCGAAGAAGTGGCGTCCGTCGCCCTCCACCGACAGGCTCTGGCAGGGCAGGCCGGCTTCGATGTAGGACTGGACTTCGGCGGGAGTAGGGTCGGCCATGATTCCGGGATTCTACTTAGGAGCGGATCTTGTAGCCCCGGCGCAGCAGCTCCAGCGCGAGGATGGCCAGCGCGACAAAGGCCGCGCCGACGATGGAAAGGCTGATCCACGGCGACACATCGCTGACCCCGAAGAAGCCGTGGCGGAAGCCGTCGATGATGTAGAAGAACGGGTTCGCATGACTGACCGCCAGCCACAGCGGCGGCAGCGAATGGATCGAATAGAACACGCCCGACAGGAAGGTCATCGGCATCACGATGAAGTTCTGGAAGGCGGCGATCTGGTCGAACTTCTCGGCCCACAGGCCGGCGATCAGGCCCAGCGTGCCCATGATGCCGGCGCCCAGCAGCGCGAAGGCGAGGATCCAGCCCGGCTCGGCCAGGCCCGGCGGCGCGAACCAGACGGTCACGATCAGCACGCCCAGGCCCACCACCAGCCCGCGGATCACCGAGGCGCCCACATAGGCCATGAACCAGGCCCAGTGGGACAGCGGCGTCACCAGCAGGAACACCAGGTTGCCGGTGATCTTGCTCTGGATCAGCGAGGAGGAGCTGTTGGCAAAGGCGTTCTGCAGCACGCTCATCATCACCAGGCCGGGGATCAGGAAGGCGGTGTAGCCGACCGTGCCGTAGACCTTGACGTGGTTCTCCAGCGTGTGGCCGAAGATCAGCAGGTACATCACCGCGGTGAGCACCGGCGCCGCCACCGTCTGGAAGCTGACCTTCCAGAAGCGCAGGACCTCCTTGTAGAACAGCGTCCGCGCGCCTTCGAGGTTAAAGCTAAAGGCGGCGCTCATGCGGTCGCTCCATTCATGATTTCGATGAACACGTCTTCCAGGTCGGCGCGGCCGATCTCCAGGTCTTCGATGGGCACGCTCGCGGCGCGCAGCGTGGCGAGGATGGTCTCCACCTCGGCGGCGTCATGCGCGGTGATCTGCACGATGCGGCCGGTCACGCGGGACTGGCCGGTCAGCGAGGCGGGCAGCGCCGCGTCGGTCTTGAAGCGCAGCATCGTCGAGGCGGTGCCCTTCAGCAGCTCCGAGGTACGGTCCAGCGCCACGATCTTGCCGAGCTTGAGCATCGCGATGCGGTGGCACAGCGCCTCGGCCTCCTCCAGGTAGTGCGTGGTCAGCAGCACCGTGTGGCCCTCGCGGTTGAGCCGCGCGACGAACTGCCACAGCGTCTGGCGCAGTTCCACGTCCACACCGGCGGTCGGCTCGTCCAGCACGATCACCGGCGGCCGGTGCACCAGCGCCTGGGCCACCAGCACCCGGCGCTTCATGCCGCCGGAGAGCTGGCGCATATTGGCATGGGCCTTGTCGGCCAGGCCGAGGTTCTCCAGCAGTTCGTCGATCCAGGCCTCGTTGCCATGGACGCCGAAGTAGCCGCTCTGGATGCGCAGCGTCTCGCGCACGCTGAAGAAGGGGTCGAACACCAGCTCCTGCGGCACGATGCCCAGCGCCTTGCGGGCGGCGGCATAGTCGTCGATGACGTCGTGGCCCAACACCTTGACCGCCCCGCCGCTGGCCTGCGCCAGGCCGGCCAGGATGCTGATCAGGCTGGTCTTGCCGGCACCGTTGGGGCCCAGCAGGCCGAAGAACTCGCCCGGCTGGATGTCGAAGGAGACGCCGTCGAGAGCCTTGACCCGGCCCCCTCGATATGTCTTGCTGACGTTCTGGAACGAAATGGCGGGTGGGGTCGATTGCATGGCGGCGGATTGTAGGGAGCCGAGCCAAACCCGCGCTGGCGTGGGTTTGTCCCTCCCCATCCGAGTGGGTGCCGGGGCAAATTCCCACGTCCGGCCGGATTGACACCCGCCCCGGTGCCGCTTGAACATGACGTTATGTCGCCGTGCCGTCCTCCCCTCCCGATGCCGCTCCCGCGGCGTGCCTGAGAAGCTGGACACCCGCCGATGCCGCAGCCTCAGGCCCGTCGCAGGTGGTCGCTCCGGCAGCAGCTGATCCTCGGTGTCGTGTTGGTGCAGGTCCTGCTGATGGCCTTCTTCATCATCGACCTGCTGGGCTGGCTGCCCCCCGGCGCGAGTCCGCCCGGCCCGCTGCGCATCGGCCTTCACCTGCTGCTGGCCGTGCTGCTGGGCGCCGGCCTGGCCTGGCTGGTCAGCCGATCGATGACGCGCAGCCTCGACGACATGCTCAGCGTCGCCCAGCGCATGCGCGCCGGCCAGCTCGACGCGGCCGCCACCCCGCCCGACGCCGTCAACAAGGTGGACCGCATGGCCGCCGCCTTCAACGTGATGCTGGAGACCCTGGTCGACCGCGAACGCTCGCTGAAGGAGGCCAATGCCGCGCTGGAAGCCCGCGTGGCCGAGCGCACCGCCGAGCTGGCCGAGAGCGAGGCCGTCACCCGCTCCATCCTGGAACATGCCAACGACGCCTTCGTGCAGATGGACCAGCACGGCCGCGTCACCGCCTGGAACGACATGGCGCACCGCACCTTCGGCTGGCGCCCGGCCGAGGCGATCGGGAGGCCGCTGGCCGAGCTGATCATTCCGCCGCCGTTGCGCGAGGCCCACCAGCAGGGCCTGGCCCGCTACCTGGCCACCGGCGTCTCGACGCTGCTGGTGGACCGGCGCGTGGAGCTGACGGCCTGCGCGCAGGACGGGCACGAGCTGCCGGTGGAGATCTCGCTGCGGGTGCGCCGGCGCGGCGACGCCTGCTTCTTCGACGCCTTCGTGCGCGACATCACCGAGCGCAAGCAGATGGAGCTGGCGCTGGAGCTGCAGGCCACCACCGACGCGCTGACCGGCCTGGCCAACCGCCGCAGCCTGCTCAAGAGCCTGCCGCTGGCGATGCGCCGCGCCCAGCGCACCGGCCGCGCGCTGGCGCTGATCTTCCTGGACCTGGACGGCTTCAAGAGCGTCAACGACAACTTCGGCCATGAGGCTGGCGACCGCGTGCTGATCGAGTTCGCCAGGCGCCTGCGCGTGTCCGTGCGCGAGACCGACACGCCGGCGCGGCTGGCCGGCGACGAGTTCGTCGTGATCCTGGAGAACCTGGTCTCCAGCAGCAACGACGGCGGCCACGTGGCGCAGAAGATCCTGATCGCCTCGCAGGTGCCCTACGAGGTGCGGCCCGGCCAGTGGCTGCCGCTGTCAGCCAGCATCGGCGTCAGCGTCTACGCCCCCGAGGAGGGCGACGGCGTCAGCGCCGAGGACCTGCTGGCCCGCAGCGACGAGGCGATGTACCGCTCCAAGCACCGCGGCAAGGGGCGGGTCAGCGTCTGGGCCGACCTCTAGGAACCTCCTCACTCCGTATGAATCGCCGACGCCACAGGGTGGGGCGAATAGCGCCCGATGGGCTACCGTGGCGCCCGTTGTACGCCGGAGTTCGTCGAGATGCCCCTGTTGTCCACGCCGCCGCAGCCCTGGGCGCCGTTCCCCTACCTGCATCCGCGCTTCCTGCATGACGACCCGATGCTGCGCCGCCACTGGCCGCGCCTGCATGCCGGCGACGCCGAGCACTGGCCGCGCCAGCCGGCCCTGGTCCAGGCGTGGCGGCTGCTGCACGCGGGCCAATTGCATGCGGCCTTCGAGGCCGGCCTGGCCGCGGCCGAAGCCGGCAGCCACGCGGGCCTGACCGTGGCCAACAAGGCCCAGGCCAGCCAGGCCTTCTACGTGGAGCGCCAGCCCCGCGTGCGCCACCGGATGTACCTGGCCGTGGCGGAGCGCGCCGCACGCCAGCAGGTGCTCGACCCCGAATGCCCCAATGCCTATTTCTGGCAGGCCTGGGCACTGGGCCGCTATGCCCAGGGCATCGGCGTGGCCAAGGGCATCGGCCATGGCCTGGGCCCGCGCATCCGCGCCGCGCTGGCGACGACGATCGAGCTGGCGCCCCAGCACGCCGGCGCCCACCTGGCGCTGGGCCTGTTCCACGCCGAGATCATCGACAAGCTGGGCCGCCTGCTGGCCCGCACCCAGCGTGCCGACGCCGCCATCGGCCTGGCCATGCTGCAGCGCGCCGCGGTGCTCGATGCGCACAGCCCGCTGGCCAAGCTGGAGCTGGCGCAGGCGCTGCGCATGCTGGACGGCGCCAGCGAGCGGCGCCAGCAGGAGATCGACGGCCTGGAGGTGGACGCCGCGGCCACGGCGCCGCTGGATGCGCTGGAATGCTTCGGCGTCGAGGCCGCCCGCGCCCGCATCGACGCCGACGACGTTTAAGATGCAAGGCTAGTCATCACTACATTGGAGCACCCGATGAGCCTGCAGGATCAGTTCGAAGCCGCCGTCGCCGAATCGAAGCAGTTGCCCGAGAAGCCGGACAACCAGACGCTGCTGAAGATCTACGCGCTGTACAAGCAGGGCAGCGTCGGCGACGTGGAGGGCGAGCGCCCGGGCATGACGGACTTCGTCGGCCGCTTCAAGTGGGATGCCTGGAGCGAGCTGAAGGGCACGGCGAAAGAGGCCGCCCAGCAGCAATACATCGACCTCATCGAATCCTTGAAGTAACGCGTTACTTCGACGCCGCCACCGGGCCGTCGGCCAGCTCGCGCCGCCGCTCCGCCTTCGGCAGCCTCGCCAGGCGCTTGGCCTCGGCGTAGAAGCGCGGCCAGTCCTGGCCCTCGCGCTCGAACAGGGCCTCGAAGGCGGGCACCAGCTCACCGTAGGCCGACAGCAGCGCGAAGCTGGCGTTGTTGGCGCGGGCGAACCAGCCGTCGTAACCGGCATAGCCGCCCCATTCGTCGGTCTTGAGCCTGGCGTAGTCCTCGCGCAGCGCGGCCATCGTGCGGGCCTTGGCGGCGCGCTTGGCCTCGTCGCTGTCGGCGGCGTCATACACGGCCTTCAGCTTCTCGCGGTACCCGTCGGTCAGCGCGCGGAACTGCAGCCGGCGCCGGTTGCCGCGCTCGTAGACCTCGCGCGCCTGCGCGCTGCCGTTGGCGCTCAGCCAGCGCTCGGCGCCGATGCGCTCCACCGCCGTGGCGAAGGACTCGTTGAAGGTCGTGTCGTCCGAGGCATAGGCCACCTGGTGGGCCAGCTCGTGGAACATCATCCGCGCCAGCTCGCCCTCGGGGTAGTCGATGAAGGTGTTCAGGAGCGGGTCGCCGCCGAACCAGTTGCTCCAGCCCAGCGTCGAGTAGGCGGGCACCGGGCCCACCATCACCTCGAGCTGCTCCTCCTGCCTGAGCGCCTGCGCATACGCGTTGGCGGCCTCATGGTCGAAGTAGCCGCGGTAGGCCACGCAGCCCATCACCGGATAGCACCAGGTCTTCGCCTTCAGGCTCAGCTCGGGCGCTGCGATCACGTTCCAGACGGCCGCCGTGCGGTGCAGGTCCGCATAGCGGCGGTAGCTGTTGTTGTCGGGCAGGTGCAGCTCGCGCGTCGCGAAGTCGCGGATGCGCTGGCTCAGGGCCAGCTGCTCGCGCAGCGCCGGGGCCAGGTCTTGCCGGGACAGCACCTTGTCGACCGGCTCGGCCGCCGACATCAGCCGCAGGTGCCCGCCGACCGACTGGCCGAGATAGCTGAACTGCGCACAGCCGCCCACCGCCACCAGCAGCCCCGCCGCCACGACCCAGCGCAGGCGCCTCACGCTGGAGCGACCTCCACCAGGCAATCGTAGAAGCTCGGCGCCTTGCCCATGTCGGTCAGGCGCTGGTGGGTCAGCTCGTTGACGTTGGTGCCCTCCGCCCCCAGCTTGCGCCACCAGACCCCCAGGCCGTTGACCACGCCGGGCCGCGCCCGCCCGCTGACATGCAGCCGGCTCAGGTAACTGCCGCGGTCGTTGAACACGCGCACCATCGCGCCGTCGGCCAGGCCGCGGGCCGCCGCGTCGTCCGCATGGATCTCCACCAGCGGCTCGCCCTCGATGTCGCGCAGGCTCTTGACGTTGACGAAGCTGCTGTTGAGGAAGTTGCGCGCCGGCGGCGAGATCATCGCCAGCGGGTAGCGGGCGGCCAGCTCGGGCGTGGAGGTGGCGCTCTCGTAGTTGGGCACGTAATCGGCGCCACGGGCGTCGGCCCGGCCGCTGCCGGTCAGGAAGCCGCCTTCGGCGAACGGCGCCTCGCGCAGCGGCAGCGACTGCCAGCCGCGCTGCTGCAGCGCGTCGAAGTCGATCGCGTCGGTGAAGGCCTGGCGGGCCAGTTGCTCGTCGCTGTCGAGGAACGCGGCGTCGTCGAAGCCGCAGGCCGCGGCCAGCTCGCGGAAGATCTGCGTGTTGCTCTTGGCCTGGCCCAGCGGCGCCACCGCCGGCTCGTTGATCAGCACGTCGGTGTGGCCGTAGCTGGTGTGTACGTCCAGGTGCTCCATCTGCGTGGTGGCGGGCAGCACGTAGTCGGCCAGGTCGGCCGTGTCGGTCATGAAGTGCTCGAGCACGACGGTGAACAGGTCCGCACGGGCGAAGCCCTTCACCACCTTGGGCGACTCGGGGGCCACCGCCACCGGGTTGCTGTTGTAGACGATCACCGCCTCGATGCGCGGGCCGAACTCCGGCGAGCTCTCGCGGTTCAGCTCGTCGCCGATCGTGCTCATGTTGATCACGCGGGGCGCCTTGACCGTCATCAGGTCCGGGCGCTCCAGCATGGGGTTCTTGTAGGGCGCGAACCAGCCGGAGCTCGACAGCAGCAGACCGCCGGCTCGGTGCTTCCAGGCGCCGGTCAGGCAGGGCAGCAGCGCGATCAGGCGCACCGCATTGCCGCCGCCGCGCACGCGCTGCATGCCGTAGTTCAGGCGGATGGCTGCCGGCGCCGTGGTGGCGTAATCGCGCGCCAGGCCGCGCACCTCGTCGGCGCTGATGCCGCAGACCTCGGCCACCCGCTCCGGCGGCCAGGCCAGCGCCTTCTCGCGCAGTTCGTCCCAGCCGTCCACGTAACGGCTTATGTAATCGGTATCGAGCCATCCGTTCGTAGTCAGCTCGTGCATCAATCCCAGCGCCAGCGCGCCGTCGGTGCCGGGCAGCAGCGCGATGTGCTGGTGGCATTTGTCCGCCGTCTCGGTCTTGCGCGGGTCGATGCAGATCAGCTTCGCGCCCTCGCGCTTGGCCTTGTTGGCATAGGTCCAGAAATGCAGGTTGGAGGCGATCGAGTTGCTGCCCCAGATCAGGACCAGCCGGCTCTCCGCGAAGTGCGGCAGGTGCATGCCGAGCTTGTGTCCGTAGGTGGCCGTCAGCGCGGCGGCGCCGGCGGAGGCGCAGATCGTGCGGTCCAGCTGCGAGGCGCCGATGCGGTTGAAGAAGCGGCCCGCCATCGCCTCGCCCTGCAGCATGCCCATCGTGCCGGCGTAGCTGTAGGGCAGGATGGCCTGGGGATCGCGGGCGGCTATGCGCCCCAGTCGCGAGGCGATGTCGCTCAGCGCCGCTTCCCAGCTCACCGGCTCGAAGCGCGGCGGCTCGTCCTTGCGGCTGACGCGCCTGAGCGGCTGCAGCAGGCGCTCCGGGTGGTAGGTGCGCTCGGCATAGCGCGAGACCTTGGTGCACAGCGCGCCGTGGGTACTGGGGTGATCGGGCTGGCCCTGCACCTTGACGACCCGGCCGTCCTCGACGGTGATGCGCAGCGCGCAGGTGTCCGGGCAGTCGTGCGGGCAGGCGCCCTTGACGACGCGGGAGCCCGGCGAAGGCGGCGAAGAGGTAACAGCAATGTTCATGCGTGAACTATTCCATGGCAGGGCGTGGCGCGGTTTTCCGGGGCATTTCCGGGACCGCACAATCCCGCGATTATCAAGAATCGTTGGGAGAGTCGCACTTGCGCAGACGTGAAGCCATCGCCGCCCTGGGGTCCCTGGCCTTGCCCCTCGCCGGACGCGCCCAGGGCGCCCGCAACAAGATCGTGCTGGGCCAGTCCTGCGCGCTGAGCGGCCCGGCCGCCCAGCTGGGCAAGCAGATGCAGATCGGCGCCAAGCTGTACTTCGACGCGCTGAACGCCGCCGGCGGGGTCAACGGCAACCTGGTCGAGCTGCACACGCTGGACGACGGCTACGAGCCCGACCGCTGCAAGGCCAACACCGAGAAGTTCATCGAGGAGGACGTGCTGGCCCTGTTCGGTTATGTCGGCACGCCCACCTCGCTGGCCGCGCTGCCGATCATCAACCAGCACCGCATGCCCTTCTTCGCGCCGCTGACCGGCGCCGAGGCGCTGCGCGACCCGCTGAGCCGCAACGTCTTCCATGTGCGGGCCTCCTACTTCGAGGAGACCGGGCTGATCGTCAAGCAGCTCACGCAGCTGGGCCTGAACCGCATCTCGGTCTTCCACCAGAACGACAGCTACGGCAAGGCCGGCCTCGAAGGCGTGGAGCGCGCGATGAAGCCGCTCTCGCTGAAGCCGCTGGCCACCGGCACCGTCGAGCGCAACACGGTGGACGTGAACAAGGCGGTGGCCGCGCTGGTGGGCAACCCGGCGGCGATGCCGGAGGCGATCGTGATGATCAGCGCCTACAAGAGCTGCGCCGCCTTCATCCGCGCGGCCCGCAAGGCCGGCTACGGCGGCGTGTTCTACAACGTCTCCTTCGTCGGCACCCAGGCGCTGCTGGACGAACTGGGCAAGGACGCCAACGGCGTCGTCGTCAGCCAGGTGATGCCCTACCCCTTCGGCACCGTGACCGGCGTGGCGGAGGAGTACCAGGCCGCCGTGCAGAAGGCCGGAGGTTCGGCTTCAGGCCTGCGCCTGGACTACAACGGCATCGAAGGCTACGTGGCCGCCAAGACCTTCACCGAAGGGCTGCGCCGCGCCGGCGCCCGGCCCACGCGCGAGAGCCTGGTCGCCGCGCTGGAGACGCTGCAGCCCTACAACCCGGGCGGCTTCCCGCTGCGCTTCTCGGCGGCGAAGCACGTGGCTTCGAATTTCGTCGAGCTGTCCATGCTCACCGGCGACGGCAAAGTCAAGCGTTGACCTGGCCGCGCGGCCTGCTTCTTGCGTGACACTGCGCGGTGTCACGACCCGTCGCAGGCCATGTTCGATCAACACCCGCTTCGCAACCAGCTCCACAACGAGATCCACGAGCGCCCGCCCGAGCCGATGACGGCGCCGCTGGCGATCTCGCACATCGTCATGCTGGGCGAGCGCGAGGCCAGCCGCGAGCACCTGGCCCGGCTGCTGCGCGACCACCGGCTGGCCGTGCCCGATGGGCAGACCAACCACCTGCGCGCCGACATCGGCCCGCTGCGCCTGCGCTGGGAACTGCATACCGAGTTCAGCAGCTGGACCGTGATGCGCCCGCTGGCCGCCGGCGAGCCCTTCGACGCCAGCCGCCCGCCCACCGCCGCCGAGGCGCTGCCGCAGGACTGGCTGGCCGCCCTGCCCGGCCAGGCCCTGAGCGCCCTGCACCTGTGGGCGCTGGACGGTGGAAGCGCCACGCTGCAGGACCACGCCCGCCAGCTGCTGCAGGAGGATCGCACGGTCGGTTCGGCGGTCGGCGGCGGCGAGGGTCAGGTCTTGACCGACTTCGCCATCCATCCCGACGGCTTCTCCCGCATGCTGCTGCTGCGCGGCGTGCTCGGGCCGCGGCGGCTGGGCCGCATCGTCCAGCGGCTGCTGGAGATCGAGACCTACCGCATGGCCGCCCTGCTGGGCCTGCCGCAGGCGCGCGAGGCCGGCGCCGTGCTCTCGCGGGCCGAGCGCGAGCTGGCCTCGCTGGCCGAGGCCGTGCGCAGCGCCCGGCCCGAGGACGAGCCGCAGATGCTGGACCGGCTCACCCGGCTGGCCGGCGAGGTGGAGAGCGAATACGCGGCCACCCATTCGCGCTTCTCGGCCAGCGCCGCCTATTTCGGCCTGATCGACAAGCGGGTGCGCGAACTGGGCGAGCAGCGCCTGCCGAACCTGCAGACGATCGAGGAATTCCTCGACCGGCGCCTGAGCCCCGCCCGCGCCACCTGCGAATGGGCGGCGCGCCGGCAGGACGCGCTCTCGCAGCGCATCTCGCGGGTCAGCAACCTGCTGCGCACGCGCGTCGAGATCGAGCAGCAGCTCGGCAGCCAGGCGCTGCTGGCGGCGATGAACCGGCGCCAGGACCTGCAGCTCAAGCTGCAGGCCACCGTCGAAGGGCTGTCCGTGGCCGCCATCAGCTACTACATCGTCGGCCTGGTGAGCTACGTCGCCAAGGGCGCGCAGAAGCTCGGCTGGCCCTTCAGCGGCGAGGCCACCAGCGCGGTGGCGGTGCCGCTGGTGGTGCTGGCCGTCTGGTACTCGATGCGCAGCGTGCACCGTCGCATCGTCGGACATCACTGATTCCAGGCGCAGCCGAAGCCGCTACGCTCGACCCATACCCCAACTCTCCTGCGCACATCATGAGCACTCCCATCCCCGCCACGCTGATCCCCGGTGACGGCATCGGCCCCGAGATCATGGACGCCACGCTGGCCGCGCTGGACGCGCTGGGCAGCCCCTTCGAATGGGACCGCCAGATCGCCGGCCTCGGCGGCGTGCAGGCCCATGGCGACCCGCTGCCCAAGGCCACGCTGGACAGCATCCGCCGCACCCGGCTGGCGCTGAAGGGCCCGCTGGAGACGCCCTCCGGCGGCGGCTACCGCTCGTCCAACGTGCGGCTGCGCGAGGAGTTCCAGCTCTACGCCAACGTCCGCCCGGCCCGCACCATCATCCCCGGCGGCCGCTTCGACGACATCGACCTGCTGGTCGTGCGCGAGAACCTCGAGGGCCTGTACATCGGCCACGAGCACTACGTGCCGATCGACGGCGACCCGCACGCCGTGGCCATGGCCACCGGCGTCAACACCCGCCAGGGCAGCCGCCGCATCCTCGAATACGCCTTCGAGCTGGCCATCGCCCAGGGCCGCAAGAAGGTCTCGATCGTCCACAAGGCCAACATCATGAAGGCGCTGACCGGCATCTTCCTGGAGACCGGCCAGCAGCTGTACCAGGAGAAGTACAAGGGCAGGTTCGAGCTGGACACCGTCATCATCGACGCCTGCGCGATGAAGCTGGTGCTCAACCCCTGGCAGTTCGACGTGCTGGTGACGACCAACCTGTTCGGCGACATCCTGTCGGACCTGGTGGCCGGCCTGGTCGGCGGCCTGGGCATGGCGCCGGGCGCCAATATCGGCGCCGATGCGGCGATCTTCGAGGCCGTGCATGGCTCGGCGCCGGACATCGCGGGCAAGGGCATCGCCAACCCGACCGCGCTGCTGCTCGCCGCGGCCATGATGCTGGACCACTGCAAGCTGCCGGACCTGGCCGCGCGGTTGCGCAAGGCCATCGACGACACGCTCAACGTCGACCAGGTCCGCACCGGCGACCTGCGCGGCACGGCGAGCACGGCGGCCTATACGCAGGCGCTGGTGAGCCGCATCAGGAACGGCTGAGCGCGCCAGCGAGTATTCCGGGCCGAGCGCCGGGCCGCCCCAAGCCGGCCCACTGCGCCCGGTTGCGGGTCGATCCCGCAACCGGGCGCGTCCCCTCGGGGACCGACCAGGCCCGCCCGCGTCCAGCGCGGCGGGACTGGGCGAGGGGCTTCACTTCAAGTAGCTGCGCAGCGCGGAGACGACCGCTTCGAGGTCGCGCTCGCGCTCGTGCGGCTCCGCATCCGCGCCGAGATGGTCGCGGATGTGGCCTTCCAGCACCTGGGCCATCAGCCCGTTGACGGCGCCGCGCACGGCGGCGATCTGCTGGAGGATGGCGATGCAGTCGGCATCGGACTCCAGCGCGCGCTCCAGCGCCTCGGCCTGGCCGCGGATGCGGCGCACGCGGGTCAGCAGCGGCTTCTTGTCGGTGATCGTGTGGCTCATCGTGGGGTGATTCTAGGCCTCGCTGGATACTGGGGTAGAGTATCCGCATGAACGCCGCCGACACCGCCCCGGACGCCCATTCCCACGTCTTCGACGAAGGCAACCCGCTGGCGCAGCGCAACACGCTGCTGGCGGTGCTGCTGACCGCCGTGATGATGGTGGCCGAGATCGCCGGCGGCTGGGTCTTCAACTCGATGGCGCTGCTGGCCGACGGTTGGCACATGTCCTCGCACGTCATCGCGCTGGGCCTGTCCTTCCTGGCCTACACCTTCGCGCGCCGCCTGGCGGGGCACCAGCGCTTCGCCTTCGGCACCTGGAAGATCGAGATCCTGGGCAGCTACACCAGCGCGGTCCTGCTGCTGCTGGTGGCGCTGGGCATGGTCTGGGAATCGGGGCAGCGGCTGCTGGCGCCGGCGACGATCCGCTATGACGAGGCGATCGTCGTGGCCGCGATCGGCCTCGCGGTGAACCTCGCCTGCGCCTGGCTGCTGCGCGATGCGCACGAGCATCACCATGGGCATGGCCATGACCACGGGCACGTTCACCATCATCATCACGACCTGAACCTGCGCTCCGCCTACATCCACGTGCTCGCCGACGCCGCCACCTCGGTGCTGGCCATCGTCGCGCTGTTCGGCGGCAAGCTCTGGGGCGCTGCCTGGCTGGATCCGGCCATGGGCCTGGCCGGCGCCGTGGTCGTGGCGGCCTGGGCCGTCGGACTGCTGCGCGATTCGGCCCGCGTGCTGCTCGATGCCGAGATGGACGCGCCGGTGGTCGAGGAGATCCGCGAGGTGATCGCCGCCGGTGCGATCCCCGCCCGCATCTGCGACCTGCACGTCTGGCGCGTCGGCGCCGGCAAGTACGCCTGCATCGTCTCTCTGGCCACGCCCGATGCCACGGCCACGCCAGAGGACTTCAAGCGCCAGTTGGCCGTCCACGAGGAACTCGTCCACATCACGGTGGAGCTGAATCGGCGGCAGTAGACTTGTCTCCTACCGATTGCAGGAGCCGAGGCCGCCCATGAAGTTAATCGAATCCATCCTCGCCGACGCGTCGACGATCCAGGCCATGCGCCGCGACATCCACGCACATCCGGAGTTGTGTTTCAAGGAGGAGCGCACCTCCGACGTGATCGCCAAGGCGCTGAGCGACTGGGGCATCGAGGTCCATCGCGGCCTGGGCACCACCGGCGTCGTCGGCATCGTGAGGAACGGCACGTCGACCCGCGCCGTCGGCCTGCGCGCCGACATCGACGCGCTGCCGATGACCGAGCACAACACCTTCGCCCACGCCAGCAGGCACCAGGGGAAGATGCACGCCTGCGGCCATGACGGCCACACGGCCATGCTGCTCGCGGCCGCCAAGCACCTGGCCAAGCACCGCAACTTCGACGGCACCGTCTACCTCGTCTTCCAGCCGGCCGAGGAAGGCGGCGGCGGCGCCCGCGAGATGATCAAGGACGGCCTGTTCGAGAAGTTCCCGATGGAGGCGATGTTCGGCGCCCACAACTGGCCAGGCATGAAGGCCGGACAGTTTTCGCTGGCCCCGGGGCCGGTGTTCGCATCGAGCAACGAGTTCAAGATCGTGCTGCACGGCAAGGGCTCGCACGGCGCCATGCCGCACCTGGGCCTGGACCCGGTGCCCGCCGCCTGCCAGATGGTGCAGGCCTTCCAGACCATCATCACCCGCAACAAGCGGCCGATCGACGCCGGCGTGATCTCGGTGACGATGATCCATGCCGGCGAGGCCACCAACGTCGTGCCCGATTCGGTCACGATGGAAGGTACGGTCCGCACCTTCACGCTGGAGGTGCTGGACCTGATAGAACAGCGCATGCAGGAAGTGGCCGAAGGCATCGCCGCCACCTTCGGCATGACGGTGGACTTCAAGTTCAAGCGCAACTATCCGCCGACGATCAACCATGCCGCCGAGACCGCGTTCGTGCGTGAAGTCCTCACCGACATCGTCGGCGCCGACAACGTGCAGAACTTCGAGCCGACGATGGGCGCCGAGGACTTCAGCTACTACCTGCTGGAGAAGCCCGGCTGCTACTTCCTGATCGGCAACGGCGACGGCAGCCACCGCATCGGCGGCCATGGCATGGGGCCCTGCATGCTGCACAACCCGAGCTATGACTTCAACGACGAGCTGATCCCGCTGGGCGGCTCGATGTGGGTCAGGCTGGCCGAAGCATGGCTGGCACAGCCGAGGCCCTGATGGAACAGCATTTCTCGCACAGCTACGCCGAGGCGCGCGCCAGGTTCCTGGCCGCCGCCGACGCCGCCGGCCTCGACAACGAGCCCCACTGGCATCCGCTGCTGGGCCGCGACGGCGAGCGGCTGGCCATGGACGTGGTCCGCCAGGGCCCGCGCAAGGCCGAAAGGCTGCTGATCCTCAGCAGCGCCTGCCATGGCGTCGAAGGCTTCGCCGGCTCGGGCATCCAGGTCGCGCTGCTGAGCGATCCCGCCTGGATGGCCGCCGTCGCGGGGTCGGGTGTTGCCGTGCTCTACGTCCACGGGCTGAATCCCCACGGCTTCTCCTGGCTGCGCCGGGTCACGCAGGAAGGCGTGGACCTGAACCGCAACTTCCACGACTTCCACCGGCCGCTGCCGCACAACGCCGGCTATGACGAGATCGCCGCGGCGCTGCTGCCGCGCCACTGGCCGCCCTCGGCCGCCGACGAGTCCGTGCTGGACGCCTATGCCGCGAAGCACGGCAAGCGCGGCCTGCAGGCCGCCATCTCCGGCGGCCAGTACGCCCACGAGACCGGCCTCTTCTACGGCGGGCGCGCGCCCACCTGGAGCAACGTCACGCTGCATCACGCGCTGGAGGAACAAGGCCGCGGCGCGACCCGCATCGGCTGGATCGACCTGCACACGGGCCTGGGCCCCAGCGGCCACGGCGAGCGCATCTTCGCCAGCCGTAACGACGAGGCTGCACTGACCCGCGCCCGCGCCTGGTGGGGCCCGGAGGTGACCTCGATCTACGACGGCAGTTCCAGCTCGGCCCTGTTGCAGGGCCTGATGTGGAACGTGGTCTTCGATGCCTGCCCCGGGGCCGAGTACACCGGCATCGCGCTGGAGTACGGCACGCTGCCGATCGACGACATGATCGGCGCGCTGCGCGCCGACCACTGGCTGGAAGCGCATCCGGAGGCCGACCCGGCGCTGGCCGCGTCGATCAAGCAGCAGATGCGCGATGCGTTCTACGTGGACACGCCGGAGTGGAAGCGGCAGCTGGTCGAGCAGGCCGGCGTCGCTGCACGGCAGGGGCTGGCGGGGCTGCTCGCATAATCCGTCCGCCATGGACGAACAACAGATCATCGAAGACACCCGGGCCTGGCTGGAGAAGGCCGTGATCGGCCTGAACCTCTGCCCCTTTGCCAAGAGCGTGCACGTCAACCAGCGCGTCCGCTACGTGGTCAGCGCGGCCGAGACGCCCGAGGACCTGCTGAAGGACCTGGCCCGTGAGCTGCTCGCGCTGAACCGCGCCGACCCGGACGAGACCGAGACCACGCTGGTGATCCATCCGCAGGTGCTGCGGGACTTCCTCGACTTCAACGATTTCCTTGGCGCCGCCGACGCGCTGATCGAGGACCTGGAGCTGGACGGCGAGCTGCAGTTCGCCAACTTCCACCCGCAGTACCAGTTCGCCGGCACCGAGCCGGACGACATCACCAACTACACCAACCGCTCGCCCTACCCGACGCTGCACATCCTGCGCGAGACCAGCATCGAGCGGGCCACCGAGACGATGGAAGACACCGACTCGATCTTCGAGAAGAACATCGAGACGATGGAGAAGCTGGGCATCGAGGGCTGGGTCGCCCTCGGCCTCAAGGCGTAGTCGGTCAGGGCAGGGAAAAGCGCCAGGTCAGGCCCAGCAGCAAATCGCGGGTGCGCACCGGCGCCGGCCCCAGGCTGGACTGCCAGCCCACGTCCACGTCCAGCCCCGGCCGCAGCGTATAGATCGCGCCGCCGAGCAGCATGCCGGGCCAGGCGCGGCGCGCGGGATCCGGGCTGGCGTGAGCGCCTCCGTCCACCGTGAGGATCAGCGCATCGCTGACCTGCCACATCCAGGCCGCCGAGGCCCCGGCGATGCTGCGGCGCTGGCCGGTGTCGTTGGGGTTCTGCGTGAAGCCGACATTCACATGCGTCGTGAACGGCGCCATGTCGATGGTCAGCGCCAGCAGGCCATGGGCGGCCACCCGGCCGTGCGCCATGCCCAGGCCCTGCCCGCTGGTGGCCAGCGTGGCGCCGGCGCGCACCGCCAGCGACCAGGGCGCGCTGCCCCAGAAGCGCCATTTGGCGTCCAGATTGGTGTCGCCGGCGGCGCGGCGCACGGGGCCGCCGGGATCGCGATGGGTCAGCCACGAAGGCTGGACGATCAGGTCCAGCGTGGGCGTCAGGCCGTAGGAGAGCTGGGGCTGCCAGGAGAAGTCGCGGCTGCCGTCGGCGCTGCGCGTGCGGTCCAGGCCGTTCTCCAGCTCGACATTGCCCTCGCCCTGCGTGCCGGTGTCCTCGGTCTGCAAGGGATGGGCGGCATGGGCGGCGCCGGCCAGCAGCACGAGGGTTCCAGGGATCAGGGCGAGACGGCGCAGGCGCATGGCCGGCAGTTTATGTGCGGTGGGTGACCGCGGCATGAATCGTCATCACACGGCCACGCCGGCGATCGATACTGTCCCGATGATCCGGTTGCGCCGCACCCTCGTCCTGGCCGCCCTGCTGGGCACGGGCATCGCCGGGGCCGAGGCGCCGCCGCTCAGCGGCGCCGGCGCCAGCTTCCCCGCCCCGCTCTACGCCCGCTGGGCCGCCGCCTGGCAGCAGCAGGCGGGCGGCGGCGCGATCCGCTATGCCTCGGTAGGCTCGGGCGCCGGCGTGGCGCGCATCGCCCACGGCGAGGTGGATTTCGGCGGATCCGACCAGCCGCTGCCGCCGGAGGAACTGAAGCGCCTGGAGCTGGTCCAGTTCCCGGTGGCGATCGGCGGCGTGGTGCCGGTGGTGAACCTGGCGGGCGCCGGCGCGCTGCAGCTGAGCGGCGCCGTGCTGGCCGACATCTACCTGGGCCGCATCCGGCGCTGGGACGACCCGGCGATCGCCGCGCTGAACCCCGGCCTCACGCTGCCCAGCTCCCGCATCACCGTGGTCCACCGCGCCGATGCCTCGGGCACCTCGCGCCTGTGGAGCGAGTACCTCGGCCGGGCCAGCAATGCCTGGCAGGGCGGCGCCACGCTCTCGCCCCGCTTCCCGCTGGGCCTGGGCGAGCTGGGCAAGGAGGGCGTGGCCTCGGCGGTGCAGCGCACCCGCATGGCGATCGGCTATGTGGAATACGCCTATGCGATGCAGCACCGGCTGCAGACGGCCGCGCTGCGCAGCCGCGACGGCACGAGCCGCGCCGCGAGCCAGGCCGCCTTCGAGGCCGCCCTTGCCGGCGCCGAACCGACGGATTCGCTGCTGGACCGGCCGGGCGCCTGGCCGGTCGTCGGCACCACCTTCATCCTGCTGCCGGCGCGGGCCAGCACCCGCACGCGCGAGGTGCTGAAGTTCTTCGGCTGGGCACTGCGGCACGGGCAGGGCATCGCCCGCGAGCTGGACTATGTGCCGCTGCCGGAGGCGGCAGTGGGCCGGATCGAGCAGGCCTGGGCGGCGCAGTACGGCGTGCCCGACTGAAGAAGAAGATCAGCGCCGTTCGAGCAGGACGGCCGCCGCGTCCGCCGGCGCGATGACGGCGCCGTCCTTCACCGCGAGCGTGGCGCCCGAATAGGCATCGTGCAGCGTCTCGCCTTCGGCGAACACGCGCCCGACCGGCAGCCGGGCGCCGGCCTTCACGCCCAGCGCCACCACGACCGCATCGCCGGCCGCACGGTCGACGCGGGCGAAGACATAGGGCGCGGCGGCGAGCCGCTCGTGCTCGCCGCGCGCCAGCGCCACATGGGCGGCGCGGAAGCTGCCGAGCTTGCGCCAGTGCGCCAGCACGGCCTCGTCCACGCTGTCCCAGTTCATGTCCGAGCGCGTGGCTTGCTGCGTATCCCCAGACGGCGCCGGGCCCGGCATCCGCGCGGTCTCGTCGCCATAGAAGACCTGCACGCCACCCGGCGCCAGCAGCAGCGCGTTGGCGCCATCGATCAGGCGCCGGCGCGGGAACAGGCTGGTGTCGTGCGAGGACAGGTAGTTGAGCATCTGCGCCGCGTGGCCGGCCTGCAGCTTCGCATAACGCGCAAACAGAGCGTCAAGCCGCGACGGGTCGTTGGCCGCATCGCCCTGGAACTCGAAGTTGATCATCGCGTCGAAGCCGCCGGCCTCGTCGACCGCGCCGCGCTCGGGCCCGTGGCCCCAGAACTCGCCGGTCATCCAGAAGGGCGCGTCGTCGATCTTCTGCTGCGGGTGCAGCGCCTTCCACTCGGCCAGCGCCGCGGTGGCGGCGACCTTCAGCTCCTTCCAGGCCGCCGGCTCCACATGCTTGACCGTGTCGCAGCGGAAGCCGTCGATGCCGTACTCGCGCACCCAGTCGCTCAGCCACCTGACGAGGTAGCCGCGGACGGTGGTGTCGGGCAGGTCGACGGCCTTCGTGCCCGGCTTCTCGCGCAGGAACTTCGGCAGCTTGACGAACTCCCTGCTCTCGGTGCGGAAGTCCGGCAGGTAGGCGAGCTGCTTGGTGAGATCGTCGCTGCCGCCGTCGACATAGCCCGGCAGGCCGGCGCGCACCCAGGGGCGGCCCCACCAGTCCTTGAATCGGTCGCTGTTGTAGTCGATGAAGGCGTGGTAGTTCGCCAGCGTCGCCTCGGCGCGGGCCTTGGGCCAGAGCACCGGGATCTTCAGCTCGTCGGCGGTCTGGATGTCGAGGTAGCCGGGGTGGTTCATCACCACGTCGAAGAGCACGCGGATGCCCTGGGCATGGGCCGTGTCCACCATCTCGCGCAGTTCCTCGGGCGTGCCCATATTGGCGTCGAGCTTCGTGTAGTCCAGCGCGTAGTAGCCGTGGTAGGCGTAGTGCTTGAAGGCCTTGTCGCCGCCCACCACCCAGCCGTGGATCTGCTCGTAGGGCGCGGTGATCCAGAGCGCGTTGACGCCGAGCTGCGTGAACCAGCCGGCCTTGAGCTTGTCGGTGATGCCCTTGAGGTCGCCGCCGTGGAAGGTGCCGACGTCGGTGGCCTGGGTCTTCTCGCGCTGCCGGCCGTAGCCGTGGTCGTTGTCCGGATTGCCGTTGGAAAAACGGTCGGTGATCAGGAAGTAGACGATCGGGTTGTCGGCGAAGGGCGCGGCCTGCACGCCGGCGGCCGCCAGGGCCAGCAGCAAGGCCGCCAGCGTCTTCGCCATCACTCGCCCGGCTTCCCGTTCAGCGGCTTGATCGCATGCCCCCGCCCCGGCAGCGCGCGCAGGTACTTGAAGGTGCCGGTGGCGTGGGCGCAGAGCTTGCCGTGTTCGTCCAGCACCGAGCCCTCGGTGAAGGCCATCGTCGTGCTCCGGTGAAGTAACCTGCCAGTTGCACGGAGCCGGCCTTCGCCGGGCCGCATGAAGGACGTCTTCATCTCGACGGTGACGACGCCGGGTCCGAAGTCCGGCGTGCCGTCCTCGTGGATCTTGCGGTTCACCGAACGGGCCGCGTGGGCCATCGCCACGTCCAGCAGCGTCATCACGACGCCGCCGTGGGCCACGTTCCAGGAGTTCAGATGCGCCTCGGCCAGGTCCAGCGCCAGCTCGGCCTCGCCCTGGCCGACGCTGACCAGTTCGAAGCCCAGGCGCTCGACGAAGGGGATGTGGACCGGGAACTTCAGCGTCATCGCCTCATCCGCCCACCAGCGCGCTCACGCCGCCGTCCACCGCGAGGATCTGCCCGGTAATGTGCTTGCCGGCCGCGCTGGCGAACAGCAGCACGGCGCCCTTCAGGTCCTCGTCGTCGCCGAGCCGGTTCAGCGGGGCATGCGAGGCCATGGTCTCGGCGCCGACCGTCGCCAGCAGGCCCTTGGTCATCTTGCTCGGGAAGAAGCCCGGCGCGATCGCGTTGACGGTGATGCCATGGGCGCCCCACTCGCCCGCCAGCGCACGGGTGAAGTTCACCGCCGCGCCCTTGCTGGTGTTGTAGGCGATCGTCTTCATCATGGCCGGGTTGCCGCCCAGGCCGGCGATCGAGGCGACGTTGATGATGCGGCCCTTCTTGCGCGGGATCATCGACAGCTTGCCCACCGCCTGCGCCATCACGAAGAGGCTGCGGATGTTCAGGTCCATCACCTTGTCCCAGGCCTCGAGCGGGTGGTCCTCGGCCGGGGCGCCCCAGGTGGCGCCGGCGTTGTTGACGAGGATGTCGATCTGGCCCAGGCGCTCCAGCGTCTGCTCGACCAGCGAGCGGGCCTCGCCCTCCTGGGACGCATCGGCCGCGATCCAGCGGGCGTCGATGCCGCGGTCCTGCAGGTGGGCCATCGCCTCCTCCAGGTCGGCGGCCTTGCGCGAGCTGAGCATGATCTTGGCGCCGGCCTCGCCGAGCGCCTCGGCCATCTGCAGGCCCAGGCCGCGGGAGCCGCCGGTGACGAGCGCCACCTGGCCGCTGAGGTCGAACAGGTCTTGGACGCGTTTGCTGGCAGTCATGTTCAGGAGTCCTTTGGTTTGAGCCGCGAGCGCAGCCAGATGAGGAAGACGCCGGCGCCGGCGGCGATGCCGCCCTTGACCATCAGCACCGAGCCGAGCACCGGCGCGTCCTGGCGCGTGATGAACAGGCCGACGATGACGGTCAACAACCCGCCGTAGATCAGGATCCACACGAAGCGCTCGATCCAGACGATCGTCTTCGGTGAAACCGCCTTCATGCCTGCTTCAGAACCAGCCATCCTGCATCTCCCTGCACAAGGATTCGCGGCTGGACACGACGCCCAGCCAGGCATCGATCTTAGGCAGTTCGTAGGCGAAGAAGTATGAAGCGGCGGCGCGCTTGCCCTTGGCGAAGTCGGAATCGCCATTGGCGGCCATCGAGACGTCCAGCCACAGCCAGGCCAGCACGACGTGGCCGAAGGCCTGCAGGTAAGGCGTGGCGTTGGCCAGCGCCTCTTCCGGCTGGCCGGTGGACCAGGCGCTCTTGGTGGCGCGGCCGACCTTGGCCAGCGCCGCGGCGAGCTGGTTCGCGCGCTCGGCCAGTGCCGGCTGCTGCACCGCCTTCTCGATCGTGTCGTTGACGTGAGCGGCCAAGGCCTGCAGCGCGGCGCCGCCGTTCATCGTGACCTTGCGGCCCAGCAGGTCCAGGCCCTGGATGCCGTGCGTGCCCTCGTGGATCATGTTCAGGCGGTTGTCGCGCCAGTACTGCTCGACCGGGAAGTCGCGCGTGTAGCCGTAGCCGCCCAGCACCTGGATCGCCAGCGAGTTGGCTTCCAGGCACCATTCGCTGGGCCAGCTCTTGGCGATGGGCGTGAGCACCTCCAACAGCAGCGCGGCCTCGGCGGCGTCCTCGGGCGTGCCGGTGCGCTGCTCGTCGACCAGGCGGGCGCACATCAGCTCCAGCGCGAGGCCGCCTTCCACATAGCTCTTCTGGGCGAGCAGCATGCGCTTGACGTCCGCATGCTCGATGATCTTCAGCTGCGGCGCGGCGGCGTCCTTGCCGGTGGAGGTGACCGCCCTTCCCTGCGGGCGTTGGCGGGCATATTCGAGGCTGGCCTCATAGCCGGCATAGCCCAGCATCACCGCGCCCAGGCCCACGCCGATGCGGGCCTCGTTCATCATGTGGAACATGCACTTCAGGCCCTCGCCGGGCTTGCCGACGAGATAGCCCACGGCGCCACGCTTCTCGCCGAAGTTCAGCAGGCAGTTGGTCGTGCCGCGGTAGCCGAGCTTGTGGTTGAGGCCGGCCAGTTGAACATCGTTGCGCTCGCCGGTCAGCTCGCCGTCGGGCCCGACCATCTGCTTCGGCACGATGAACAGCGAGATGCCCTTGACGCCGGGGATCAGCTTGCCGTCCGGCCCGGGGATCTTGGCCAGTACCAGGTGGACGATGTTCTCGGTGATCTCGTGCTCGCCGCCCGAGATCCACATCTTGTTGCCCTTGAGGCGGTAGCGCGGGCCGAGCGGGTCGGCCTCGTCTTCCAGCTCGGCGCGGGTGGCCACGTCGCTGAGCGAGGAGCCCGCCTGCGGCTCGGACAGGCACATCGTGCCGAACCACTGGCCGGCCAGCTCCTTGGTGGCGAAGACGGCCTTCTGCTTCTCGGTGCCGTGGACCAGCAGCAGGTGGGCATTGCCCTTGGTCAGCATCACATAGCCGCCCATGGCGATGGCGGCCTTGGAGAAGAAGCTGTTGGCCGCCATCTCGACCACGCAGGGCAGCTGCATGCCGCCCTGCTCGTAGTCGCAGGAGGCGGCCAGCATGCCGGTCTCCACATAGGCGGCCAGCGCGTCGTGCGTGGCCTGGGGCAGCGTGACGCGCTGGCCGTCGAAATGAGGTTCCTGCGTGTCCATCAGCCGGTTGAAGGGCGCGTACTTCTCGCGCGCCAGCTTCTCGCACATGTCCAGCACGGCGGCATAGGTCTCGTCGCTGTGATCGGCGAAGCGCTGGCGCGGGGTCAGGTCTTGCCCGATCTTGAGCCAGTCGTTGAGGAAGAAATCCAGCGTTTCACGCATCGCTATGCCTTGGTGACGGCCATGGTGCCGGATGCCTTGACGACGAGCTGACGCTCACCTTCAGCGGATACCGCGAACACCTCGGCCTCGGTGAACATGATCTGCCGCCCGGGCTTGAGCACCCAGGCCTCGCAGACGAGCTTGGCGCCGCGCGCGCCGCGCAGCAGGTTGGTCTTGAACTCGGCGGTGAGGATCCAGTGGCCCTCGGGCGTCATCGTCTGCGCCGCCGCGCCCATCGAGTGATCGGCCAGCGCCGCCATCACGCCGGCGTGGACGACGCCGGTGTGCTGCAGGTGGCGGGGCTGCAGCATGAGTTCGGTCGTGACCTTGCCCGGCGAAACGCCGGTCGGCTCGACACCCAGATCCATCATGAACGGCGCCGCGCGGAAGAAGCCGCGCAGGGTGTCGAGCGTGAGCTCCACGATCAGAGCACTTCGAACACGCCCGCCGCGCCCATGCCACCGCCGATGCACATCGTCACGCAGACCTTCTTGGCGCCGCGGCGCTTGCCCTCGATCAGCGCATGGCCGGTCAGGCGCTGGCCCGACACGCCGTAAGGGTGGCCCACCGCGATGGCGCCGCCGTTGACGTTGAGGCGGTCCATCGGGATGCCCAGCGTGTCGGCGCAGTAGAGCACCTGCACGGCGAAGGCTTCGTTCAGCTCCCACAGGTCGATGTCGGCCACGGCCAGGCCCAGCTTCTTCAGCACCTTGGGCACGGCGAAGACCGGGCCGATGCCCATCTCGTCGGGCTCGCAGCCGGCCACGGCGAAGCCGAGGAAGCGGCCCAGCGGCTTCAGGCCGTGAGTCTCGGCGTACTGCTCGCTGACCACCACGCAGGCGCCGGCGCCGTCGCTGAACTGGCTGGCGTTGCCGGCCGAGATCAGGCCGCCCGGCAGGGCCGAGCGCAGGTCCTTGATGCCCTCGTAGGTCGTGCCTTCGCGCAGGCCTTCGTCCGCGCTGATCGTCACTTCCTTGGTGGTGATGCCGCGCACCTTGTCGACGACGCCCATCGTCGTGGTGACGCTGATCATCTCGTCGTTGAACTTGCCGGCCGCCTGCGCGGCGCAGGCCTTCTGCTGGCTGCCGGCGCCGTAGTGGTCCATGCGTTCGCGGCTGATGTTGTAGCGCTTGGCGACCTGCTCTGCCGTCTGCAGCATGCTCCAGTAGATCTCCGGCTTGTTCTTCAGCAGCCAGGGATCGGTGTACATGTGGCGGTTGGCCTCGTTCTGCACACAGGAGATGCTCTCGACACCGCCGGCGACGTAGACATCGCCCTCGCCGGCGATGACCCGCTGCGCGGCCATCGCGATGGTCTGCAGGCCGCTGGAACAGAAGCGGTTGACGGTGGCGCCGCTGACGGTGATCGGCAGGCCGGCGCGCAGCACGATCTGGCGGGCGATGTTGCCGCCGGTCGCGCCCTCGGGCGTGGCGCAGCCCATCAGCACATCCTCGATGGCGCCGGGCTCGACGCCAGCGCGCTCGACGGCGGCCTTGACGGCCTCGCCGCCCAGCGTGGCGCCGTGGGTCATGTTGAAGGCGCCCTTCCAGCTCTTGGCGAGAGGCGTGCGGGCGGTGGAGACGATGACGGCTTTGCTCATGGTGTGTACTCGCTGAATCTTGACGTTATGGGGTGGCGGATCAGGTGAAGGACTTGCCTTCAGCGACCAGCTTCTTGATCAAGGGCGCCGGCTCCCAGAAGGAGGCGTCGTCCAGCGGGTTCTTGGCAAAGCGCTTCATCGCCTGCACGACGTTGAAGAGGCCGACCTGGTCGGCGTAGCACATCGGGCCGCCGCGGAACAGCGGGAAGCCGTAGCCGGTCAGGTAGACCATGTCCACGTCGGAGGCGCGCTGGGCGATGCCTTCCTCCAGCAGGTGCGCCGCCTCGTTGACCAGCGCGAACACCAGGCGCTGGACGATCTCCTCGTCGCTCACCTTGCGCGGCACGATGCCCTTGTCGGCGCGGTACTTGTCCAGCATGTCGACCACCACCTGCGAAGGGATCGCGTCACGCTTGCCCGGCGCGTAGTCGTACCAGCCGGCCTGGGTCTTCTGGCCGAAGCGGCCCATCTCGCAGAGCAGGTCGGCCGTCTTCGAGTAGTGCATGTTCGCGCGCTCGACGGCGCGGCGCTTGCGGATGGCCCAGCCGATGTCGTTGCCGGCCAGGTCGCCCATGCGGAACGGACCCATCGCGAAGCCGAACTTCTCGACCGCCTTGTCCACCTGGGCCGGCGTGCAGCCCTCGTCCAGCAGGAAGCCGGCCTGGCGGCTGTACTGCTCGATCATGCGGTTGCCGATGAAGCCGTCACAGACGCCCGACACCACCGCCGTCTTCCTGATCTTCTTGGCCAGCTGCATCACGGTGGCCAGCACGTCCTTGGCGGTCTTCTCGCCGCGCACCACCTCCAGCAGCTTCATCACGTTCGCCGGGCTGAAGAAGTGCAGGCCGACGACATCCTGCGGCCGCTTGGTGAAGGCCGCGATCTTGTTCAGGTCCAGCGTGGAGGTGTTGGAAGCCAGGATCGCGCCGGGCTTCATCACCTCGTCGAGCTGCTTGAACACCATCTCCTTGACGCCCAGTTCCTCGAACACCGCCTCGATGACCAGGTCGGCATCGCCGATATCGCCATAGTTCAGCGTCGGAGTCAGCAGCGCCATGCGCTCGGCGTACTTGTCTTCCTTCAGCTTGCCCTTCTTGACCTGGGCCTCGTAGTTCTTCTTGATGGTCGCGATGCCGCGGTCCAGCGCGTCCTGCTTGGTCTCCAGGATCGTGACCGGGATGCCGGCGTTCAGGAAGTTCATCGAGATGCCGCCGCCCATCGTGCCGGCGCCGATGACAGCGACCTTGGCGATGTTGCGGACCGGCGTGTCCTCGGGCACATCGCCGATCTTGCTGGCGGCGCGCTCGGCGAAGAAGGCGTGGCGCAGGGCCTTCGATTCCGGCGTCTGCATCAGCGCGACAAAACCTTCGCGCTCGGCCTTGATGCCGTCCTCGAACTTCATCGTCGCCGAGTTCTGCACCGTCTCCAGGCACTTCAGCGGCGCCGGGAAGTTCTTGGCCATGCCGGCCACCATGTTCTTCGCGAAGCCGAAGAAGGCATCCGGGTTGGCGACGCGGGCCTTCAGGTCACGGACCTTGGGCAGCGGGCGGGCGTCGGCGATCTCCTGCGCGAAGGCGACGGCGGCATCCAGCACGCCCTCATCGACGACCTTGTCGAACAGCTTCTGGCCGGGGACCATCGCCAGCAGCTCGGCATTGACCGGCTCGCCGCTGACGATCATGTTCAGCGCGGGCTCCACGCCCAGGGCGCGGGGCAGGCGCTGCGTGCCGCCGGCGCCCGGGAGCAGGCCCAGCTTGACCTCGGGCAGCGCGACCTTGGTGCCCTTCTGCGCCACGCGATAGTGGCAGCCCAGCGCCAGCTCCAGGCCGCCGCCCATGCAGACGCTGTGGATCGCGGCGACCACCGGCTTGCTGCAGTTCTCGGCAATGGCGATCAGGCTGCCCAGGTTGGGCTCGGCCAGCGCCTTCGGGCTGCCGAATTCCTTGATGTCCGCGCCGCCGGAGAAGGCCTTGCCGGCGCCGGTGATGACAATGGCCTTGATCGCCGCATCGTTCTCCGCCTTTTCGATCCCTTCGGCCGCGCCCTTGCGGGTGTCGTAGCCAAGGCCGTTGACCGGCGGGTTGCTGAGCGTGATGACGGCAACGGTGCCGCGAACTTCATAGGTGGCTGTCATGCTGGCTGTCCCCTTGGTGGAATAGAACGATCGTTCGATTCTAGGCAGCAAATCTGCCGAAGGGATGTCTCAGCAGAGACAGGGCTATGGCCGACGTTCCGGGGACGGGCTTTCCATCAGGCGCCGCAGTTCGCCGCTGGCGCGCATCTGGGCCAGCCGGGCATTGAGCGCCTCCACGAAGGTCGCCAGCTCGGGCCGCAACTGCAGCGAGCGCTGCGACACGCCCAGCCAGGCGTTCTGCGACGCGATCACCACCGGTGGCTCGAGCCGGCGCGGCATGCGCGGCGCCCAGCGCGGGTCCGCCAGCGCGGCCTGGTAGCTGTGCTCGATGTCCTTCAGGTCGTTGCCGTAGCAGTCGATCTCGCCGGTGGCCAGCGCCGCCAGCGCGTCGCGCCCGTCGCGGTACTCCAGTTGCCGCACCAGCTCGCGCGCAAATCCGGCAGAGAGCTGGTGGCTCAGCAGATAGGCCCGCGTGGTGCCGACACGCAGGCCCGAGAAACCCTCCGGCCAGCGGCTGGCGGGCCCGATGGTCACGCCGGTTACGCAGCTCAGCACCACCTGTTCCATATGCAACGGGCCGGCGAACAACTGCATCCAGTCGCGGTCCACCTCGCGGTAGGGCGGCAGCAGGGCATCGACCCGGCCTTGCCGCGACTCCTGCAAGGCCCGCGCCCAGGGGCGCAGCACCAGGCGCAGACGCCAGCCGGGAAGGCCACGCATCGCCTCGCCCATCAGGCGCACGTAGAGGCCGGCGGCCTGGCTGTCCTGGGCATAGGTGTAGGGCGGATGGGCATCGTCGACGGCCACGGTGACCACGCGCGGCTGCGCCGCGGCGAGCAGCGTCGCGCTCGCCAGGGCCAGCCCGGCCAGCACCCTGCCCGCGTGAACAACATCCATGACGATGCGCTCCATGCCTCGGCATGTTGCGCTGACTTTGGGCGTTATGCACCCCATACCCGAGGGGCAAGACTTGACCCTCCGGCGGTGGGCTTGTGTTACAAATCCGACACAAGATTTCCAGGGGAGGACAAGATGGACATTCGTAAGACCGCCACGGCACTGGCGGCCCTGCTGCCGCTGGCCACAGGCGCCGCCCAGGCCACCGAGATCACGCTGCCGGCGGGCTACACCGCCGCCTACGGGGCGGTCTACAACCCGGCCACCGACACGAGCTATGTGGCCATTGCCGCTGACTCGCAGAGCGTCACCTTCTCCGATGCCTGGCTCGCGATCAACGACATCGCCGCCCAGGGCGGCCCGCAAGGCTGGCTCGCGACGATCTATTCGGCCCAGGAGAACAGCGCCATCGCCAACGGCTTCGCCGCCCGCGGTCTGGACCTGTGGGGCTACCGCATCGGCGCGGTGCGCGGCAACACGCGCGACGCCTTCGGCGCCATCATCCCCGACTACAGCGGCGGCTGGTTCTGGAACGGCAACACCAGCGAACCGATGGGCTACGCCAACTGGGCGCCGGGCGATCCGGACAACCTCTGGGGCAACCAGTTCACCGCCCGCTTCCAGCACGACGGCCAGTGGGACGACACCTCGGCCGACGCCGGCTTCGATGCGCTGAACAACGTCCACTACAACCTCGGCTTCGTCGCCGAGTTCGCCGGCAACGTGAGCGTCAGTGCCGTGCCCGAACCAGGCAGCTACGCGCTGATGCTGGCGGGCATCGCGGCCGTCGGCTGCATCGCCCGCCGGCGCTCGGGCCGCTAAGCGCCCTTGCGGCCGAACAGCCCGGCCAGCCAGCCCTTGAACACGGTCCACATCAGGGCCAGGGCGTTCAGTTCCTTGACCGGCGCGGCGGGCGC
>NZ_LYVQ01000003.1 GCF_001984095.1 Pelomonas sp. KK5 | reverse complement strand
GCCGCCGGTCTGCGGTCCCGCCTGCGCCGCCCGCCAGGCGGCGAGGATGCCCTCCAGCGTGACCGGGGCGCCGAGCAGGCTGTTGACCGTGATCGGCTCGATCACCTGGGCGCTGGCGCTTGCGCGTGCGCCGGCCGCCCCGGCCGGGCCGCCGGCCGCCAGCGCAGGCAGGAGCAGCAACAGGAATATCGCGCGTAGCCGCGCGCAGGCTGGCACCCGGCACCCGGGGCCGCCCATCAGGCCAGGCATGGCGGTCTTCTAGTTGTAGTTGACCGTGACCTGGATCGTGCCGGTGTAGCTGCCCGCGGCCTGCGAGGCGCCCACTGTCACCGCGCCGCCCACGTAGATGTAGGCCGCGCCGGAGTTCAGCGTGCCGGTGGTCGGCGTGCCGGTGGAGACCGGCGTCGGCGCGGCCGTGCCCACCACCTCGGCGAACCAGCTGACCGCCATCGTGTTGCTGCTGGCGTCGGTCAGCACGGTGCTGGAGCCGGTGGCGAAATCGACCGAGAAGGTGTGGTTGGCATCGCCGGTCACGTCGAAGCGGGCCGCCGTCGGGCTGCCGCCGGTCGGCAGGGCGGTGCTGCCGGCCTTGGTCCGCGCGCCGGCGGTGTCCAGCGTGACGACGCCGTTGCCGGCCACCAGCTCGCCGAAGTTCAGGTCGGTGCTCTTGGTGATGGTCATCGGCGTCAGCACGGTGGCCGAGGCATTGGCCGTGGCGCTGGCGGCCCAGGCCACGGGCATGCTGCCCGCAGCCAGAGCGGACGCGGCCGCGATCGACAACAGGTACTGCAACTTCCTCGTGGTCATGGCGACCCTCCTTTCGTTGTACGGCGGCGTGCTCGGTGGCGCGGCGCTCGTGTCCCCCATCGCTGCTGGCGCCCATGGCGCAATGCGGCATGGACGCAAGTTACAGAATCTCACCTGTCAGCTATCGGCCGAAAAGGACGGCACTGAACCATCATTTGGTGCGGAGTGCGCACTCGCATTGTCTAACTTTCAGGCTCGACTGACCGCACCGTTGACAAAACCGGAATGGTGATTTCCTCCACGACTAGTGTTTTCCCTTGGTGTGGACCTATACAGTTACTTCCATGGATGAAGCGAAGCAGAACCCGGTCGGATTCGCCGCTTCGAGCCACTGAAACACTGTTGAGAGGACACCATCATGAAGACCGCTATCGTTTTTGCCGCTGCCCTTCTGTCCGCTGGCGTCGTGTTCGCCGATGCTGCTTCCGCCGACACCGGCAAGACCCGCGCCGAAGTCATCAACGAGCTGGCCCAGGCCCGCGCCAGCGGCGAGCTCGACGCGCTGAACGCCGACCAGTCGGTGCTGTTCCAGACCCAGCGCGCCGCCGCCGTGAACGCCGCCCCGGTCGCCAAGGCCGCGCCGGCCGCCGGCAAGACCCGCGCCCAGGTGCTGGCCGAGCTGCGCGAAGCCCAGAAGAGCGGCGAACTGGCCGCGCTGAACAGCGAAGACCCGATGGCGATCCAGCGCTTCGCCGCCACGCAGGCTGCCAAGAAGGCCGAAGCGCTGGCTGAATAAGCCTGCCGGCCCGGCCGCTGGTTGCCGGACCCACCCGAACGGGGAAGCTCGAAGGAGCTTCCCCGTTTCTCATGCTGGGGCCGGGTCTTGCTCCCTAGCTTGAAGCGCGGCCCGCGTGCATGAAGTCGCGCCGCGCAAGCGCGAGTCCCGGATTCAGGCGATGAAGCGCCGCGCCGCGCTTCCTAGCATCGGCTCACCTTTTTTCTCACTGCGAGGAGTTGAGCGATGAACAAGTACGGCGCCGAGTTTCTGGGCACTTTCTGGCTGGTCCTGGGCGGCTGCGGCAGCGCGGTGCTGGCGGCCGCGTTCCCCGGCGTGGGCATCGGGCTGCTGGGCGTGTCTCTGGCCTTCGGCCTGACGGTGCTGACGATGGCCTTCGCCATCGGCCACATCTCGGGCTGCCACCTGAATCCGGCCGTGTCCATCGGCCTGTGGGCCGGCGGCCGCTTCCCGGGCAGCCAGCTGCTGCCCTATGTCGCCGCCCAGGTGCTGGGCGGGCTGGCCGCCGGCGGCGTGCTGCTGCTGATCGCCAGCGGCAAGGCCGGCTTCGACGTGGCGGCGGGCTTCGCGTCCAACGGCTATGCCGAGCACTCGCCCGGCGGCTATGGCCTGCTGGCGGCGGCGGTCTGCGAGGTCGTGATGACCGCCTTCTTCCTGATCGTCATCATGGGTGCCACCGACAAGCGCGCGCCGGCGGGCTTCGCGCCGATCGCCATCGGCCTGGCGCTGACGCTGATCCACCTGATCAGCATCCCGGTCACCAACACCTCGGTCAACCCGGCGCGCAGCACCGGCGTGGCGGTCTTCGTGGGCGGCTGGGCGGTGGAGCAGCTGTGGCTGTTCTGGCTGGCGCCGATCGTCGGCGCGGTGCTGGGCGCGGGTGCGTACCGCGCGATCGGCGAGAGCCGCTGAACCTGCCCGTCAGCGCGACAGCGCCAGCTTGAGGCCGAAGCCGATCAGCATCGTGCCGGCCACCTTCTCCAGCACCCGCGTGATCAGCGGGTTCTGCCTGAGCCGCTCGGCGAGGCGGTGCGTCAGCAGCGTGACGATCAGGCCGTAGGCGAAGGTCAGCGTCGCGATCGTCGCGGCCATCGCGCCGAAGGTGGACAGGCCCGGATGCGTCGCCGGGTCCACGAACAGCGGGAAGAAGGCCATGTAGAACACGATGGCCTTGGGGTTCAGCAGCGTGATCACCAAGGCCTGCTGGAAGTAGTGCCGCGGCTTGATCTCCAGCACCGGCGCATCGCCCGGCTTGGCCAGCAGCATGCGCAGGCCCAGCCAGGCGAGATAGCCCGCGCCGAGCCACTGCACGGCGGCGAAGGCGGTGGGGTAGGCCGAGAGCAGGGCGGCCACACCGGCGACGGCCGTCCACATCAGCACCTGGTCGCCGGCGATCAGCCCCAGCGTGGCGGCCAGGCCGCCCTTGATGCCGCCCTTGGCGGTCGACGAGATCAGCGCCAGGTTGCCAGGCCCCGGGATCAGCAGGAAGACGATGATGGCGGCGACGAAGGCGCCGTAGTCGGAAATGCCGAACATCAGTAGGTCCTCCCGCCTCGGAAATGCGCATGCTGGCGGCGCTGCAGCGTCGTGCTGCGGCTCATCGCCTCGAAGCTCACCCGCGCGTGGGCATGCATGATCGCCATGCCCAGCGCATCGGCCGCGTCCTTGCCCGGCAGGCCGGGCAGGTTCAGCAGGCGCTGCACCATCGCCTGCACCTGGTCCTTCTTCGCATGGCCGTGGCCGACGATGGCCTTCTTCATCTGCAGCGCGGTGTACTCGGAGACCAGCAGGTCGCTGGCGACCAGGGCGGTCAGCGCCGCGCCGCGGGCCTGGCCCAGCAGCAGCGTGGACTGCGGATTGACGTTGACGAAGATGATCTCCACCGCCGCACACTGCGGCTGGTAGCGGGCCACCACCTCGCGGATGCCGTCGAACAGGATCTTCAGCCGGCCGGGCAGGTCGCCGAGCTCGTGGGCCGTCGTGCGGATCGTGCCGCTGGCCACATAGCTCATGCGCGGGCCGTCGGCGTCGATGACGCCGAATCCCGTCGTTTGCAAACCGGGGTCGATGCCCAGGATCCTCATAGCGAAGCCTTGAAATACCAGCGCACGGAATGGAAGAACACCGGCGCCGCGAAACACATGACCGCCGCCCGGTCCATCAGGCCGATGGCCCCGGTGATGGAGCTGCGGTTGCCCCAGTAGATCACGCCGGCGTCCCGCTTGAGCGCCTTCATCACCAGACCGCCCATCGTGCCCGCGCCGGCGGCGATGACCGCCATCACCAGCGCCTGGCCGGCCTTGAACGGCGTGATCCAGTAGAGCAGCACGCCGGTGATCGCCGCGGCCAGCAGCCCCAGCCACCAGGCCCGCAGCGAGAAGCTGCGGCTGATCCGCCGCGCCACCGGCCGGCGCCGCACCGAGCGGCTCGCCACCTCCTGCACGATCTGCCCCACGCCGACCACCATCACCAGGAAGAACAGCAGGAAGGCGCCGCGCCCCTCGTGGCCCTTGAAGTCCAGCAGCAGCAGGGCCGGCGCGTGCGACAGGCCGTAGACGCAGACCATGATGCCCCACTGGATCTTGGCATTGCGCTCCAGGTAGCGCCGCGGGTCGCCGGCCAGCGCGCTGGCCACCGGGATCGCGACGAAGCCGTAGACCGGGATCAGCACGCTGAACAGGTCGAAGCGGCGCAGGCCCACCAGCACGTACTGCAAGGGCAGCAGCACGAAGAAGGCCAGGATCAGGCTGCGATGGTCGGCGCGCACCGTGTGCATCAGCGTGACGAACTCGCGCAGGATCAAAAAGGAGAACACGCCGAACAGCAGCGTGGAGCCGATCGGCCCGGACACCCAGGCGACCCAGAACATGCAGGAGCCGGCCCACACCGCCTTCAGGTCGCGGCTGAACTGGCGCCAGTTGTCGTCCCGACGCTGGTCGGGCTCGCGCTCCTTCAGCGAGTACAGCAGGGCCCCGATGCTCAGCAGCACCAGCAGGCCGAACAGGATGGCGAACAGCAGCGCCACCTGCTGGCTCGCGGTCCAGTCGCGCAGCGACTTGATGGTGTCGATCATTGCGCCGGCTCCGGTATCGGGCGCTGCGCCAGCACGGCGGCGCGGGCGCGCTCGAGGAACTCGCGCTTGTCCTCGGCCTCGCGCAGCTGCATCGGCTCGCCGAAGGTCACCGTGCACAGGATCGGCACCGGCACCACCTCGCCCTTGGGCATCACGCGCTGTACGTTGTCCACCCAGGTGGGCACCAGCTGCACCTCGGGGAACTGCTGCGCGAGATGGAACAGGCCGGCCTTGAAGGCCTGGGGCTCGCCCTTGCTGGAGCGCGTGCCCTCGGGAAAGATCACCAGCGAGTTGCCGGCGGCCAGCGCCTCGACCAGCGGCTCCAGCGGGTCTTCGTCGGGCGTGGCGCGGGTGCGGCTCACGTAGACCGCGTTGAACACCGCGCTGGTGAGCCAGGTGCGCAGCCTGCTGCCGGTCCAGTAATCGCGGGCGGCGATCGGGCGGGTGACGGCGCGCAGGTCGCCGGGCAGCGCGGCCCAGATCAGCACCCAGTCGAAGTGGCTCTGGTGGTTGGCGAAATAGATGCGCTGCTGGGCGGCGGGCGGGCAGCCCTTCCAGTGGCCCTGCGCGCCGGTGATCAGGCGGGCCAGGCCGGCAAGGAAGAGGCCCGTCGCTTCGGCGAAGGTCATGCGCCGATTATCGACGGGCTCTTCAGGCGCTCAATGGCGGAAGTGGCGCACGCCGGTGAAGACCATGGCGATGCCGCGCTCGTCGGCCGCCTTGATCACCTCGTCGTCGCGCATCGAGCCGCCCGGCTGGATGACGCTGGTGGCGCCGGCATCGGCCAGCACGTCCAGGCCGTCGCGGAACGGGAAGAAGGCGTCGCTGGCGACGGCCGTGCCCTTCAGCGACAGGCTGGCGTGTTCGGCCTTGATGCTGGCGATGCGGGCCGAGTCGAGGCGGCTCATCTGGCCGGCGCCGACGCCCATCGTCATGCCGCCGGCGCAGAACACGATCGCGTTGCTCTTCACGTATTGAGCGACGGTCCAGGCGAACATCAGGTCGTCCAGCTGCTGGGCGGTGGGCTGCAGCTTCGTGACGATCTTCAGGTCTTCGCGCTTCAGGAAGTGGTTGTCTGCGCTCTGGATCAGGATGCCGGAGCCCACGCGCTTGCTGTCCTGCGCGTTGCGGCCCTGCTGCCAGGGCGTGTCGCCGCCCTTGGGCAGCTCGATCTGCAGCAGGCGCACATTGACCTTGGGCGCGAAGATGGCCAGCGCCTCGGCGGTGAAGGCCGGCGCCATCAGCACCTCGACGAACTGCTTGACGACCAGCTCGGCCGCCGCCTTGTCCACCACGCGGTTGAAGGCAATGATGCCGCCGAAGGCGCTGGTCGGGTCGGTCTTGAAGGCCTTGGCATAACTCTCTGCCGCATCGGCGCCGACGGCCACGCCGCAGGGGTTGGCGTGCTTGACGATCACGCAGGCCGGCGCCTCGAAGCTCTTCACGCACTCCCAGGCCGCATCGGCATCGGCGATGTTGTTGTAGCTCAGCTCCTTGCCCTGCAGCTGCTTGCCGGTGACCAGCGAGCCGGGGGCGGGGAACAGGTCGCGGTACAGCGCCGCGCCCTGGTGCGAGTTCTCGCCGTAGCGCAGGTCCTGCACCTTGACGAAGCTGCTGTTCATCTGCGCCGGGAAGGCGTTGTGCGAACCGTCGTCGTTGATCGCGCTCAGGTAGTTGCTGATCGCGGCGTCGTACTGGGCGATGCGGTTGAATGCGGCGACCGAGCAGGCGAAGCGGGTCTTGTCGCTGGTCTTGCCGTGGGTCTTCAGCTCGTCCAGCACGCCGGCGTACTGCGACGCGTCAGTCAGCACCGTCACGTCCTTCCAGTTCTTGGCCGCGCTGCGCACCATCGCCGGGCCGCCGATGTCGATGTTCTCGATCGCGTCCTCCAGCGTGCAGCCGGGCTTGGCGACGGTGGCCTCGAAGGGGTACAGGTTGACGGCCAGGATGTCGATCGTGTCGATGCCGTGCTTCTGGATGGCGGCGACGTGCTCGGGCAGGTCGCGGCGGGCCAGCAGGCCGCCGTGGATCTTCGGGTGCAGCGTCTTCACGCGGCCGTCCAGCATTTCGGGGAAGCCGGTGTGCTCGGCCACCTCGGTGACGGGCAGGCCGGCGTCGGCCAGCAGCTTGGCGGTGCCGCCGGTGGACAGCAGGCGCACGTTCAGCGCGTGCAGCGCCTGCGCGAATTCGAGGATGCCCGTCTTGTCGGACACGGAGATGAGTGCGGTCAGTTGAGTCATGGCGTTAGAGCAGTTTGTGTTCGGTCAGTTTGCGGCGCAGCGTGTTGCGGTTGATGCCCAGCCATTCGGCGGCCTTGCTCTGGTTGCCCTGGGCCTTGGCCATCACGACCTCCAGCAACGGGCGCTCGACGGTGCTGATCAGCATCTCGTGCATCGAGTGCGGTTCCTCGCCGTCGAGGTCGCGGAAGTAGAGCTCCAGGTTCTCGCGGACGCACTGGTCTATCGGTTTCGGGGTCATGCTGTCGTTTCTTCTTCTTCGAGTTGTTGTGCGGCTGCCATGACGGGCAGCCTGTCGTGTTCATCGGCCAGCGCGTCGAACCAGCCGGTCAGCGCGCGGACCTGGTCCTGCGAGCTTTCCAGCAGGTTCATGCGCTGGCGAAATGCCTCGCCGCCGGGCAGGCCGCGCACCGCCCAGCCGATGTGCTTGCGCGCGCTGCGCATGCCGGTGAGTTCGCCGTAGAGGCTGTAGTGGTCGTGCAGGTGCTCGACCAGCCAGTCGCAGGCCTCGCGCACGCCGGGGGCGGGTAGCTCCTCGCCGGTGGCGAGGAAGTGGGCGATCTCGCGGAAGATCCATGGCCGACCCTGGGCGGCGCGGCCGATCATCACTGCGTCGGCGCCGGTCCTGGCCAGCACCTCGCGGGCCTTCTGCGGGGAGTCGATGTCGCCGTTGGCGACGACCGGGATGGCCAGCGCCGCCTTCACCGCGGCAATGGTGTCGTACTCGGCCTCGCCCTTGTAGCCCTGCTCGCGGGTGCGGCCGTGCACGGTGACCATGGCCACGCCGGCGGCCTCGGCGGCGCGGGCGATGTGGATCGCATTCTTCTCGGTGGCGCACCAGCCGGTACGCATCTTCAGCGTCACAGGGACGTCGCCCGCGGCGTCCACCACCGCCGAGATGATCGAGAGCGCCAGCGCCTCGTCCTGCATCAGCGCGGAGCCCGCCCACTTGTTGCAGACCTTCTTGGCCGGGCAGCCCATGTTGATGTCGATGATCTGCGCGCCGCGCTCGATGTTGAAGACGGTGGCCTCGGCCATCATCTGCGCGTCGGTGCCGGCGATCTGCACGGCGATCGGGCCCGGCTCGCCCTCATGGTTGGCCCGGCGCGAGGTCTTCAGGCTGTGCCAGAGATCCTTGCGCGAGGTCACCATCTCGCTGACCGCATAGCCCGCACCCAGCCGGCGGCAGAGCTGCCGGAACGGACGGTCGGTGACGCCGGCCATCGGCGCGACGAACAGGCGGTTCGGCAGCGCGTGAGGCCCGATCTGCACGGGGGCGGACATGGGAAGCGGGGGAGGGGTTCTGCTTAAAAAAGAGGCAGGAGTATACCCGCGCAAGCGATCACTATGATGACCCGCATGGAAGCCTGGCTGACCGACACGATCCACGCGCTGATGGCCCTGCTGGCGCTGCCCCAGGTCGGGCTGACCAGCCTGTTCGTCATCGCCCTGGTCTCGGCGACGCTGCTGCCGCTGGGCTCGGAGCCCGCGGTGATCCTGCTGGTGACGGCCAATCCGGCGATGTTCTGGCCGGCCATCGTCGTGGCCACCATCGGCAACACGATCGGCGGGGCGATCAGCTGGTGGATGGGCTGGGGCGCCGAGCGGGCCTACGAGCACGCCCGCCATCGCCCGCCACCCAATGCGCGTGCGCTCGCCTGGCTGCAGCGCTTCGGCGCCCGGGCCTGCCTGCTGAGCTGGCTGCCGCTGGTGGGCGACCCGCTGTGCGCCGTGGCCGGCTGGCTGCGGCTGCCCTTCTGGCCCTGCGTGCTCTACATGGCCATCGGCAAGTTCCTGCGCTACATGGTGATGACGGCCGCGGCGGTTTGGGTACTCTGACCTTCGTCATGCCCGGCGGGCCGCTTCACAATCGCCGGCCATGACGCTCAATTCCAACGCCCCCGCCTATCAGGAACTCACCCGCCGCTGGACGCGCATGCACCGGCTCTCCCACCTGCAGGACATTGCCAGCTGGGACCAGGCCGCGCTGATGCCCGCCAAGGGCAACGAGGCCCGCTCGCTGGCCCTGGCCGAGATGGGCGGGCTGCTGCACGAACTGATCACCGAGCCCGCGCTGAAGGGTTCGCTCGATGCTGCGGCCGGTGAACCGCTGGGCGAGGACGAGCGCGCCAACCTGCGCGAGATGCGCCGCGCCTGGCATGCGGCTAACGCGTTACCTCAGCGGCTGGTGGAGGCCAAGTCGCTGGCCGCTTCGCGCTGCGAACATGCCTGGCGCACCCAGCGCCAGGCCAACGACTGGGCGGGCTACCTGCCGGGGCTGCGCGAGGTGGTGGCGCTGGCGCGCGAGGAGGCGCGCTGCCTGTCCGACAGCAGCGGCCTGGCGCCTTACGACGCGCTGATGGACCAGTACGAGCCCGGCATGCGCGCCGCGGAGGTGGACCGCCTGTTCGGCGAACTGCGCCAGTGGCTGCCCGCGATGATCCGCGAGGTGCAGGCGAAGCAGCAGGCCGAGCCGGCCGTGATCCAGCCGGTGGGCCCGTTCGCCAAGGAGGCCCAGCGCGCGCTGGGCGCGGATGCGATGCGCCTGCTGGGCTTCGACTTCGAGGCCGGGCGGATGGACGAGAGCGCCCACCCCTTCTGCGGTGGCGTGCCCGAAGATGTGCGCATGACCACCCGCTACGCGCCGGACAGCTTCCTCTCCGCGCTGATGGGCACGATCCACGAGACCGGCCATGGCCGCTACGAGCAGCGCCTGCCGCGCCAGTGGCTGGGCCAGCCGGTGGCGCGGGCCCGCTCGATGGGTCTGCATGAGAGCCAGAGCCTGTCCTTCGAGATGCAGCTGGGCAGCCACCCGGCGTTCGCGGAACTGCTGGCGCCGCTGCTGGTGAAGCACTTCGGCTCGCAGCCGGTCTTCGAGCCGGGCAATCTGTACCGGCTGCTCACGCGCGTCAGCCCCGGCCTGATCCGCGTGGACGCCGACGAGGTCAGCTACCCCGCCCATGTGATCCTGCGCTACGAGATCGAGCGGGCGCTGGTCGAGGGCAGCATCGAGTGCGAGGACATCCCCGCGCTGTGGGACGAGAAGATGATGGAGCTGCTGGGCCTGGACACCCGCGGCAACTACAAGGACGGCTGCATGCAGGACGTCCACTGGGGCGCCGGCCTGATCGGCTACTTCCCCTGCTACACGCTGGGCGCGATGTATGCGGCGCAATGGTTCGCGACGATGCGCCGCGAGCGGCCCGAGCTGGATGCCGGCATTGCCCGCGGCGAGCTGGCGCCGGTGTTCGCGTGGCTGGAAGAGCGCATCTGGAGCCAGGGCAGCCGCTGGGAAACGCCGGAGCTGGTGCGGCGCGCCAGCGGCGAGGCGGCCTTGAATCCGGCGCACTTCCGCGCCCATCTTCAGGCGCGCTACCTGGGCTGAGCTCAGCGGCCCGCAGGCGGCTCCCAGAGCTCGATCTTGTTGCCGTCCGGGTCGACGACCCAGCCGAACTTGCCCAGCTCGGATTCGTCGATCTTGTCCTCGACCTGGCAGCCCTCGGCACGCAGCGCGGCCAGCAGGCCATGCAGGTCTGCCACGCGATAGTTCACCATGAAGGACGCCTCGCTCGGCGCGAAGTAGCTGGTGTCCGCGCTGAAGGGGCTCCAGACGGTGGTGCCGGTGCCGCTGGGGTTGTCCTCGGACACCCAGCGGAACACGCTGCCGCCCCAGGGCTCGAGCGTGACGCCGAGATGGTCGCGGTACCACGCGGACAAGGCCTTGGGATCCTTGGACTTGAAGAAGATGCCGCCGATGCCGGTCACGCGTTTCATGGTGGTGATCTCCGATGCGAGCGTTGAAGGGGAGAAGCTCGCCGGCATGCTATCGCCTCGCGGATCGTCAACGGCGACGATCCAAAGCAAAAGAGCCCAAGCGCTTGCTGCACTTGGGCTCTGTTGTCTTCTTGTCTGGTCGGGGTGAGAGGATTCGAACCTCCGGCCTCTACGTCCCGAATAGCAACCTAGCACTCCAGGAGCCCTGCCTCAAAAAAGGTGGGTCTAGGAAAATCAACAGGTTAGCACATGGCTTCCCGGTTTTTCCATCGGTTTCCGGTGCCTTCTTTCGGCGGTTCGTGGCACAGATTTGGCACAGAACCGCCCAAGCGCGTGAGCGCACAGGGTGGTCAAGCAGGCCGGCGCGGCCGCGCGCGAGGGGCCAGGTGTGTGGACGTCACAAGGCCTCCGGTGGCGGTCATTTCTTGGTGCTTCAGGGCGCGTGAACTACGGCACGGAAACCCGCCCAATGACGCCTGTCAGGGCGTCCGGGGAGGCTAGAGTGATAACACCCATTCATTCGCATAAAAGAGAAGTTAGGACTTCAGTCTGCCGAGCTACGGCTCAAGGCTCTTTAACAATTTGCGCGCGAGCATCCACCGGCATCCCCGCTGTCACCGGACCCGATTGCTGACTCGCTGCCGATTCGCCGGGAAAGTGCGACCGTGCTGCCAGGACCATGTGGCTCTGGCGCCATCCAGCAAGGCCCGTCGCCTTGCTGTCCCGAGCGCCGTTATGGCGCTCGGAGTCTCGAACACACGCTGCGGGTGCAGCGGGTAGTTCACCCCCTCAAGAAAAACGAAACTTCTTCGCCCCGCTGGCAGCGCTAACGGGGCTGCGGTCTTCATAGCGCGCGGTTCTCGCGCCTCTGAGACCTTGCAGGTCTTGCCTGGAGCGCCACGCCGCTACGGGCTCGTCGGCTATTGGCTGGCACCTGTTTTTTCCTTCATCTGATGGCCGTACGCCGCGGCGCGTTGCATTCGCAACGGTGGCGTATCCGCCCGTCCGGCGCGCAATCCGCGCGTCATCCCAAAAACTTGGCCAGCGTCGACGACGGTGGCCATTCAGCACGTACCAAAACAACTATGAGTGCAAATATTCTGAATATTGACGGCGTTCCCATGAGCGCCCAACCGAAAAACGCCGAAGGCGGCTTCCGCGCTCTCGGCGTGTCAGGCGGCAAGTTGGCCGTCTTCACCAACCTCGACAAGCATGTCTATCTGCTCAGTCCTTCGGACCTGAAGGAGATGAACATGAAGGCGCTGTTTGGTGCTTCTTGGTGCTCGGAGCACTATGACGATTTCGACGAGAAGAAGGGTGAGTGGGTGTTCAATCACCGTCGGCTGGCGACCGCGGTCATCGCTGCTTGCCAAGCGGCAGGCCCGTACTCCGAAACGCTTGAGCGGCGCGTTGGGGTTTGGAAAACGAGCGATGGACAACTGCTTATCAATGGCCGAGAGCTCTGGCGCCCGGATGGCTCCGTGTTGGAACATGGCATCCACGAAGGTCGCGTGTACCCGGCCACCGGGGATGCGGGCTTTGACCGGCATACGCCGGAAGCGACAGAGGCCGAGGTCCAGCACGTGCTGGCGGCGTTCAACTCCCCGGATTGGATTCATCCGATGGGCGGCGAACTCGTTCTTGGCTTCCTGGGCGTAGGCATCGTCTCGGCGGCGCTGCGCCGTCGGCCACATCTGCTAATGACTGGCCCAGCCGCTTGCGGCAAGTCGACCGTCCTTGAGTACGTCCGCTGGCTCATGGGCAATCTGGCGTACAGCTGCACGGGCCCTCAAACCCTTGCGGCGTTCTATCAAAGCCTCGGGGGGACCTCCAAGGTCGTCGCGAACGACGAGTTCGAGGCCGACCCGACGCGTAAAGCTTGTCGCGACACCTTCGAGATTGCCCGGATGTCGTACAGCCTCCAGGAAGGCGATGAAGGCATCGTGCGCGGCACCGTCACCGGCAAGGCGAGGAGCTACAGGTTCTTCTGCCCGTTCATTGCGGCGGGCATCAGTCCGGGAAAGATGGAACCCGCAGACCTGACGCGATGGGTCATCCTCGAAGCCAAGGGCAAGCCCTCCGGCGGTCGTCTGACCGAGGCCCAGGCGAGGGACCTCGGACCCAAGCTGGCCAGGCTGTTTGTCAACCGTTGGAGCGTCTTCCAGGCGTCTGAAGAATTGGTGCGCCAGCACATCCTCGCCAAAGGCGGCGACGGCCGCGTCGCGGATACCGTGGGCACCTTCCTGGCAGCCTATTGGGCCTTCGTGTCCGACAAGGCCGCCACGGACGACGATGCTGAGTTCCTGGTGGGCATGCTGGGCATCGAAGACCGCATCGCCCAACATCAGGTCAGCGACGAACTGCAGTGTATGGAAGCACTGATGACCAAGGTCGTGCCGTTCAAGGTCATGGCTGGACCAGCGCTGGTGTCCCGGAACCTGGCTATCGGCCAAGCCGTCGAAATGGTCTGCAAGGACCCGACCGGCCAACCTGATGTGGTTGCCCGCCTTGCCCAACTGGGCATGCGTGTCTCGGTCGGGAAGGGCAAGTGGTCCATGTACGTTACCAACTCACCCATGCACCAAGAGCTGCGTCGGCTGTTCAGCGGTACGAAATGGTCGACTGGGGGCTGGGGAGTCGTTCTCCGGCGCCTGCCTGGCGGCGAGGAGAGCACGCAGCGAATCGGCGCCGGCATGCCTCCGTCGAAGGTCACGGTCTTTGATATCCCGACGCATCTTCTGCCCCTAGACGAGACCGATGACGACCTGCCCATGGCCGCCTAACGAAGCGTAGGCGGTGCGCGGGTCAGTCCGCCAGCGCCTTGAGGAGACCTGTTCCACGCAAGATAACCGACGGAGTAGACATTGAAGTTCTCGTACCGCGCCACGCTTGTCGACCGCCAGACCGGTCGCTTGCGGAACACCACCACGACCATCGACACCGACACCTGGCTTGACCGCATCGCCGACCCTGCCCATCAGCTCTACGGCAACGCTTTGGAAATGGTGCAGAAGAACCTGGCGCCCTATGCCCGCGACGAGGAGGTCGACAACTTCTCGGCGATGTACTTTCGGACCTATGAGGGGTGGCGAGAATTCAACGTCGTCCTGGTGTTCGAGTACGCCATGTACATGTGGGCGGAGTACAAGGCTGGCAGGATTTCGAGCATGGTCTGGGCGGCGGTGCTGTCGGTGGCGTGGCAAGCGGGGGCACGCGGAATGATGGCCTGCGTGGTCCTCTCGGCTGAGGACGTTCGGCAGATGTTCCTGGCGGCGGACCGCCATACGTTGCTGGACCATTCTTCGAGTGAAGACGAAGACATGAACGAGCTTTACGAAAGCCTGCCCGAAACGTTCACGGTCTACCGGGGTGTGTCGACCGGAATCGACCATTTCGAGGACGGCTTCTCGTGGACGCGTGATGTGAACGAGCCACTGCGATTCGCCAAACTGAATTGCCAGTCGAAGAAGGAAATTCCGGGCTTCATCACGGCGACTATCCGCAAAGAGGCCGTTCTGGGCCTGTTTGCCTTTGAAGGCGAGGTAGTCGTCGACCCCGCCGTCCCCAAGTCGAATGTGCGCAAGGAGTTCCTGCGCGGCAATGAACTCCGCAAGTTCCACAAGCAGTTCGACGTGCAGGCCAATACCCAAGACCTCCTTCAGAACTGGGCATTTCGTTAGTTGGTCCCTTTACGTCACGAAGTCGCCCGTGCACCAAGAGCTGCGTCGGCTGTTCAGCTGTACGAAATGGTCGACCGGGGGGCAGGGGCGTCGTCCTCCGGCGGCTGACTGGCGGCGAGGAGAGCACTCAGCGAATCGGCGCAGGCAAGCCTCCGTCGAAGGTCACGGTCTTTGATATCCCGACGCAGCTGCTACCCGCTGACGGGGCCGATGACGACATGCCCATGGCCGCCTAACAAGGCGTAGGCGCTGCGCGGGTCAGTCCGCCAGCGCCTTGAGCAGGGCGTCGCGGCCATCTTGGTAGAACTCGATGTCGAGCTTGGTGGCCATTTCGTCCGACAGGTCGAACAGCTGACGTCGGCATGCCACCGGCAGGAGCAGCGATTTCGCCCCCTTCTCGACGGCGAGCTCCGCCAGCGTCACAGCGTTGTGCACTGGCTCGATGGTGCCGCCGAGCGTCACTTCGCCGACGACGACCAGCCCGCCACGCACGGACTTCTTCAGCAAGGCACTGGACAGCGCGACCAGCGCCGCGACGCCGGTCTTCGCTCCCGACTTGGCTGCGTCGAATCCACGCAGTTGCACCGAGAACTCATGTGACCGCGGGTCACGGTCGCCGACCAGTTGCTGTGCGCGGGCGTATAGGTTCTGCTCTGCGCAGCGAATCGACTCCTTGAACGGCGCCGGCACAGGGTTGTTGAGGACCCGCACGCCACTGCCGGGGCCTTCGGTAGCCTCAAGGCGGAACAGACCCGGATGTTCGTCGTGGCCACCGGGGCTCAGCGCCCAAATCTGCCCGCACTCCAGCGGTTCGTCGCCGATGCCCCCTTGGCTTTGCAGCTCTGGCGTGCTGACGAACTTCTCGACGCCCTCGGCGCCCACGGTATAGCTGAAGTGCGTGTTGCGGAACTCTGCTGCGCCGATGCGCTTCTGTTGTTCCTTGACCCGACGTCGTACCTCAAGAGCCAGTCGCACCGCCCATTCCAGGTCTTCGTCGCTCACCTGTTTTTCGGCGTTAGGGTGCAGCAGCTTCAGCAGCCCGCTGACAGTCTTGTTGACCCCGTTGAGGTCTCGCCCAGACAAGGCACCACCCCACCGAACTCGCCCTTGGAGGGCGGAAACCCTGCTCTGATTGCGCAGCTGCGTGAAGCACTCGGACAGGAAGTCGCTAACCAAACCGAAGTGCGCGGTGAACAGCGCTGGGTTCAGCTTGGGGACATCCCAGCCTGGCAGAAAGCAGTGGATGCGGTCCATGAAGGCCGTGTCATCGCGCATCTCTGGCGGCAACGGACCGAACAGATGACCAATACGCTGCTGGTGTTCAACATCGACGTCGAAGTTGCCGACGAGGACGATGGACCCGTCCGCTCGAATGCTCTCCTTGCCGCGGGAGAACTCGCCGCTCTCCATGTAGCCCTTCATGATGTTGACGCCATCCTTCTGGTCGAAGGAAACGCCCGATACCTCATCGAAGCACACCACGTCGTACTGGCAGACCAGCCCGCGCTGGCCGTTGGCGTTGTTGACGAACATGCGGGCGACCGTCGCCTTGCCGCCGGAAATGAGGTGAGCGTAAGGCGACACCTGCTGGAACAAGTGAGACTTGCCCGTGCCTCGCGGTCCGAGTTCCACCAGGTTGTAGTTGCGCTCGACGAACGGAATCATGCGCAGCAGCAGCGCATCCTTGGCTCGCTCTGGCAGGGTCTCAGGCTCGAACCCGACGCTGCGCAGCAGCAGGTCGCGCCACTCGGCCGTCGTGAACTGTTCGCGCCCCTTGGACAATACATCCAGCACCTCGCGCTTCGACAGCTGGATGGCACGAAGTGCTTCGACGCCGAACGGACGTCCGCCTTTTTCTTGGGCGATGGAGGCGTCGTAGCCGAGTGTGACCTCAGCATAGAAGCCCCCAGTCAGCATGCGCTCGTTCTCCTTCACCATCTCTGGTGTTACGCGAACATCCGTCAGGCGCAGACTGGGGAGGGAGGCGATGTAGGAGTCGGTCTTCGCATCTAGTCGTGCGGTGATGATGTCGATGACCTTCACGGAACCCGACTCACGGGCTCGTGCTTTGAACAGCTCCTCCTCGCCCGCCTTGACCGTTCGAGAGCCCAACTGGCGTTGAACGATGTCCAGCCCCTCCTGGATTTCCGCCTCGTCGGTGGTGGCGCAGTAGCGGCCCAACAAGAACTCGACCACGTAAGTAGGCACAGGGAACTGACGGCTGAAGGTCCGGACCAGGTCCTTCCGCACCACGTAGCCTTCGAAGGCTGAGGTCGCCCTCCCGTCCAAGTCGTCGAGTTGCATCGTCAATCACCAATCTGCGACCTGAAGAGGGCCGGTCGCCCGCACACGCACTGTCTTTGTCGATACCAAGTAACGAGGTAACACCTCGCGCCTTGCACTCTTAACCGCCTACGGTTGTCGCCTGCTTCTGCACGACCTGCCCGTCGGCGGCGAGCACAACCACCACCGCGGCCACGCCCAGGTTGTCGTCATCGGCCACAGCCACGCTGGCCTTGCCGGCTTCCACAGGTTTGGCGCTCGCCGCAAGGGTAGAGGATGCCAGCGCAGGCTTGGTGCGCACGTCGACCACCGAACCTGCCATCGCGCCCTCGACCTCGACAACGCAGCGCAAGCCCTTCCAAGTGATGGACTTGATGGTGACCGGTTTCTGAGAAGCTTGAGTCGCCAAAACAACGTCGAGCACGGGCACCAAGCATTCCTGCAAACTCAGTCCACCGTGAGCGTAGGCGGCACCTGCAACGAACGACGACACGCCGGGCGCGTACGCCACTTGCACATCTCTGCACCAATCCCAGCCGAACGTCAGCGGCGTGCCATGCGCCGTGTTCTTCAAAACGGCGCACCGTCCCCATCGGGTCTCAGCCTGGTGCTTGGGCAACTCTGTCTTGGGCAGTCCGCCTGGCAACAGCAACCAGCCGTGGTCGGTCACGATGCGCAGTTGACGCCAACCCGCATCTCGCAGCTCTTGCGCACGCTCGATGACCTGCGCCAGTTGCGTGTCCATGTCTCGGGCCAATCGCACCTCGTGCTGGTGACCATAGTGGTCCAGGTCGCCAGCTTCTGTCCATGCGCGGCCGGTGGGGTCGCCTGACTCGTGCTTGTCCAAACACTGGATGCCGCTATCGACCAGCAGCTTGCGGAGGTTGGGGTTGGACAATGGTCGCCCGTCCGCCAAAACGCGCGGCACAAACTCAACGTCGTCCGCTCGGCCGCCCACCAGGCCTGCCACAGGCGAGCACCACACCTTTCCAGACGCGGTGACGGAGGGCATGCTCGTCCAGCGCGCCGTCAACTTGGTGCTGCCCATCACCCGCAGCTTCTCCATCAGGCGCTGTGCGATGTCATACCGCAAGCCGTCGACGAAGATGGTGCAGGTACCTGCCTCGGTTTTGGCGAGGTCAGGCGCAGCAGCCAGCTGCGGCAGACCCCCGGCCTGCTTCATGGTGTCTTGCAGACGTTGCGCCGCTTCCTCCAGCCATGGCAGATAGACAGAACGCACGGCGGCACCGACGGCATCACCGTCCGCCTTTGTCTGCACAGAGCCCATCGCGCGAGTGGCTGCGTCGTCGACTTGCCAACCCGACTGCTGGTAACTTGCTGCAAGTGCCTCCGTGCTGTTGCCAATCGGTGCCGCCACCGTGAGCTCGGCCAGCCGCGATAGATGCCCCAGCGCCGTAGCGAGTGGTGACAAGCCCATGCAAGACCAGAGCCAATCGCGCCTGCCCGCATGCTCTTTCTCGGCAACAAGGATGGCGGCCCGCCCCTGAGCCGCGTCCATCGCTGCACATGCTGAAAGTGCGTAGCGCAGGCGCGCCTCATCTTGCTCGTTGACCTGGGGATAGCCGGCCAGTTGGTCGGGGTCCGGAAACAAGCCCATGTCCGGTGGCTGCACGCTCCGCAACAACAGCAGGACATCAGGGAAGCTCGTGTACGAGTCTCTGTAGATATCGGCTACTGCAGCCCACTTGCCGTCACGGCGGGCCAGCTTTTCGGCGGCCACAAGTGGGCCTTCGCTGACCAGGTCCAGTCCGAAGTCTGATTTCGCGAGCTTGCGGAACACATCCCAACGTACGCCTGCCCATTCCTGCTGGATGGCCTGGGGGGCATTCATCCAGACCAGCATGTCGCGCGTTGGGTTGGGCGTCAGCAAGCTACGCAGCCATTCGGCATTGATTTGCCTGCTTTGCAGTTCGTCAATCTGCCGGTCGAGCAGTAAACCGGCCGTCAGCACCTGAGCCAGCGCCTCCTGAGTCTCGCGGTCCTGCGCGACATCGAGGCCCAGGCCCCCGCTCTTGGACGTCAGGAACGCGTTGACGGTCCAGTCCTTTCCGTTGCTCTGACCCCAGAACACTCCCCGGTACTGAAGCTCCGCCAGCGGCTGCAGGTCGCGTGGGCATGACTCGATGGCCCTCAGGTCTGATTTGCTGACCCCCGGCAGATAGACGACCGGAATGGTCGTCGGAGCCTCGTCAGCCAGCGCTCCCCCGATGACGGTCTTCAGCCAGATGCTGGGACCTTGGCTCTCAGTGGGGGCGTAGTCGCCGAGCGTGAAGAGTCTCGGAACGGCGTCGGCCAGCGAGGACACGACCTTCTGCCATTGACGGTCAGGGTCCGGCCAAAGAACGGCAGCCGGTGTGGTCATCAGGGACCGGTTGACCTTCGCCGCAGCCGACAAGGCTTCTGCAAGTTTTGACTTGAGGTTCATATGCCGGACATCATGCTGTAGACGACAACTGGACGTCTGAGTACGCCAGGAAATTGCACCCTTCGAAGAGTGTCTGCGCCTTGCTAGGTGCGCCGTCGCGGTTCGGCGACCAGCGGCCGCCATAGCGTGTGCCGTGCCCTGAATCAAGCATTAGTTGGTGAACCATCCGAAGGTGCTTCGGCCTTGTCGTGATGAATCCGAAGGGCACACGGGCCCCAGGCGCCGAAGGCAGTGCCGCGTGGAGCATGACGACTGCGAAACGCCCTGGATACAGCATCAGCTCAAGGAACTCCTGCCAGCCCTGCGATGACGACTGGGGGCGCAGTAGATGAAGTTCGACCAAGCCAGTGCCTGTGTACTTGCTTCTTACCGCTGGCTCCTGACGCTCGTCTGCCCTGTCGAAGATGTAGAGGTCATCCCCCTTGCCGGTGTTCCGAATGGCTTTTCTGAATGCGTCCACGGACTGTCTGAAGTCATCGCCGCGACCCCAGAGCGTGTAGTCGGGAGCCAGCCAGCCGAGAGAGCTCTGGAAGACCGACTGCCCCTTGCGGCCACTTCGTGCCTCGTGCACATGGCTGAGCACCGCGTCGCGGTTCTTCTTGAGGTACAAGCCGCCAAACAGAGGCTCGATGCCTGCCGGTGCGCTCAAGCCGCGTTCGATGTCTGTCGCCAGTCGGTGTGCATTCAGCTCTTCCGCAGGCGCGTATGGGCGAAAAAAGTCCAGCTCGAACATTGCCAGGAACTCCTGCAAACCTTCGACGCTGCTGCGAGCGCTGGCCTCCAGCGTGGCAGAAACACTCTCACGAAACTCCGACAGCAAGTCCAAGCTTGCGCCGGACTCGAACTCGTTCGGAAGCCGCACCGTCACTGTGTTCTTCGCATCGACCTCCAGACTGACCGTCAGCGGAACAAACCCTGGCTTGCGCGCCTCGACACTTTCAATCGAATGAACACCATAGGAGCGTTCTCGCTCTTCGCCGCGGGAACGGGCGGTCTCGCGTTCGATGTGGGCAAAGCTTTCACGGTAGGCGCGTCGCGCCTGCTCCAGGCTGTTGCCCAAAAGTGCGGCAGGTGGGTTCAGCTTCACCCAGTTGGCCGTGGCGAATGCGAACTCGGCTCGACCTAGCCTAGAGAAGGTCAGCAAGTCGAAAGGTACTACGTCAGTGCGACGCTTCAGCTTGGTCACCCAGGGACAATCGTCTGGTGACGTTTCGAAGCGCTGTCGCATCTCTTCGCTGAGCGTCAGTTCGTCTTCCGTCAGCGTCACGTAGCCCTGCCGGTCCAGTGACTCGATGACCGACAGGGCCTCGGCCTCAGAGAAACCGAAGTACTCACGGAAGGCCGCAAGCGACACGCGCCCGCATGTGTGAAGCAGCCTTAGAACAAACTCGGTGACCGCAGGCAGTCGCTCCTGGGTAGAGATGAACGCGGTGACCTTGAATGGCTGGACCGGCAGGGCGAACGTGATTCTGTTGAATGGGGTGTGGTCGATGCTCATGCCCGGAACTCCTGTGCCTTGGCGATGGTGGCTCGGTCAGCGACACGGAGCGACTCAATCTTCTTCAGCACTTGCCCCAACGGGGTGCTCTCGTTCTTGCCTTTCCACATGGAAGTCGCGCCTACGACCACCAAGCGCTCCATCGCACGCGACATGGCCACATTGATGCGGTTTGGGCTGCGGAGGAACCCCGGATTCTGCTGGGGGTTGTTGCGGACGGTCGAAAGGATGACGATGCGGTTCTCTTTGCCTTGATAGCTGTCGACGGTGTCTACCTTTATCAAGCGCCGCAGGTCTGCCGGAATCCAACGAGCTTCGCTCTTCAGACGATTTAGGACCTCGCGCTGCTTCGAGTACATGCAGATGATGCCCACGATGGGGTCGCCAGGCTGCAAGCCCTCTTTCAGCGCTCGAATTAGCCCAGAGTTCTCAAGCAGCGTCTTTAGAACAGCCATCACCACGCCCGCCTCCGCGTCGTTCCAGCAATCGGTTCTGTCGGGTGAGTTGCTCTCTAGGGCGCTGCGGCCGAGGGGAGCGGTGTCGACCCAGCAGACCTCGTGCCGCAGAGGCGCGGGCAGCAAGCTCGTATCGAGCCAAGAGGCACCACGGCCGGTGGCCAAGCGCCTCTCGTAAAAGACTTCCGACACCAGCTCGCCGATGGTCGGCGCCATCCGGTACTGCTCCTTCAGGGATGCGCCCACCGTCAAGCCGTAAGGCGAGTCGAAGACGCGCTCGAAGTCGCTGGCAAATGCGCGGGAGTCAGGCGCGTAGCCCAACTTCCGCGAGACCACATTGCGTACGTCCTGCTCGAACGTGGGTGGCAACTGTTTGTGGTCCCCCACCAGCAGGATTCGCCGGCCGGTCTGCATCGCTACGGCCAGTTCACTCGGGGCCGCTCGACCAGCTTCGTCGATAACCACCCAGTCATACATGTTCTGGATGACGCCGGCGGCCCGGCGTCCGATGCCCACAAGCGTGCCGGCAACAATGGTTCGTGACTTGGCAAGGAACTCCACGAAGTTTGCTGCCGGTTCGCCCAGCGTTTTGAGCCAGTCGTCAGACATCTTCAGCAGACGTCGAAGCCGTTCGATGGCTTGCGGTGACTGAACCTCATGCATATCGGCAATCTGGTTGTAGAGGTCGTCCAGGACCTCGCCAAGCTGAACCTCGCCGATGTCGTACTGGTAGTCGCGCCTGCAGATGTCCTGCAGCGTCTCCGTCAGCTGCCGGCCTCGCTGAGCGATGAGGTCTTCGTTGGACATCTCCTGTTCATCGCTGGACCTGCGAGCCCTTGAGGACTCAGGCATCTCCGCAGCCAACGCAGAAATCTGGTCAACCAAACGGCCCACATTGACGTGCAGCTTCACAGCGGCGGCTGCAAAGGTAGCGGGCAACCCCATTTCGGTGGCCAAGCGCACAACACGTTCCTTGTACTCAGCCTTGAAGCGCTCGCGATACGACTGTTCGATGGAGGAAGAGTGAAGGTGCCGGATGGTTTCGGAGACCACCGATTCGTGGCCGAGTCGAACGGCATCGAACGCCACCCCCTTGGCTTCGAACAGCTCCAGCGCCTTCTCCAGCGCGTTGTTCACGGCCTCGTGGGCCTGACTCACCACCAGGATGCGCCTTGCCCCTTCCTTCGTCACGAGGTAGTGCAGCAGTGAAGCGATGAACCAGGTCTTGCCAGTGCCAGGCGGCCCTTGCAGAAGACTCAATGGCCCGAACTGCAGTGCTTTTCGGAACGCCTCCTTCTGGCTCTCGTTCAGGCTCTTGTTGCCCTGTGCGTATGCGTTCAGAGCTTCTTCGGAAGGCCGATGAAACTCCATCGGTACCGGCTGTGACCCTGCCGCCTGGAAGTAGTCCACCAGGTCCGGGATGACGGAGCGTCCTTCCAGGATGCGCTCAACCGCCGCGGCTCGGCGCGTCAATGACGCGCTCTCCATGTTGCTGCGCAGCCTCAGCTTTTCTCCGACCTTGGGCGGCTTGCCTGACCAGCGCTCGATGGCCAGCTCAGAGTTGGCGCCGAGCGAGGTGTCCCGAAGCTCCAGGTCGCCGCAACGTCGCCAGAGACCCTCCGCGTTCTGCCTCTCGACCCACGTGTGGTCGTCAATGTCCGGGTCGAAGCCTGCGCCGTCGAGGGAGCAGGGCAGTAGCACCTGGTGCTCGCGCTGAGGATTGCGCCGAACTTCACCAATGACTGTTGCGACCGGCAGCGACTCTTCTTCCGCCGTGAGCAGGGCTTGCCAGAGCTCCTCGATGTCAATCGTCGGTTCCGGCGCGTCTGACGATGCAGACGCATCCGCCGTGCCAGCTAATCCAGCATCCGCAGCAGGCTCGGTGCGTCCATCGCCAGGGAGTGGTTCGTCTGCGTCCTGAACTGGCTGTCCGGTGAACTGTTCAGCCCACAGTTCCAACGAAGGCTCAAGGTCCGATGCGTCGTTGCGAACACCTTCGGACACCACCAGTCTGACGCGAATTCGTCCGAGGCACTTGTCCTGCGCCCAGATGAGTTGGGTCAGGTCCACCGGCTTGACCGTTACCCATGACGAGCGACGTTCCGAGGGCTGCCATTCCACGGTCAAGCGGGCTCCCGCGCCGGTCAGGTGCATGAGTTGGGCGCCGGGGTTCCTTCGCGAGTTCTCCGTCGTTAGATAGAAGTACCCGTTGTCCCCTAGCAGTTCACCCGCAGCCACACCTGTGCTGGATAGCCCGCGGATGGACACACGATGGGGTTCGACGTCAGGTAGGTCTGTTGACTGCCCTTTGCCTGCCAACGCGCTTTGCAGCGGTTCCAGGGCCGAAACTTGCCGCTCTGTCAAAAGCCGCTGAATCTCCTCGCGTACCCTTTCAAGTCCTAGCAAGCTGCTGTCTTCTTGGCCTTGCACGAGTACTTCGTTCAACACGGCCGCCAAGGCGTAGCGGTCCCTGCCCAGCGGCGAGAGCGTCTTGTAGTCCGGTGGCAGGTAGGCGGTGGAGTAGGCATCGCCGGCTGCCCGTCGGAAGTCCAGCATGTCTACGAGTACAGGCTGGCCATCTGGCTTGACGACGATGTTGTCGGGCTTGATGTCGCCGTGTGGCCATTCGAAGTCGTGCATCTGGGCAAGCGTGCTCGTCAACGCCTTTGCGACAGCGAGCCTGGCCTCTCGCTCCTGAGGGGTCTTCAGCCACTCAGTCAGCGTTACCCCTTCGACCCAGCGCTGCACCACCAGCAAGCTGCGCCTGCTCAGGCCGCTGTCCAGCACCGCAGCGACCCCAGGTAGGGCTGCTGCACGCAGGTTGCGGGCGCGTTCCAGGAAGGACAGCAGGCGAATGGCCTGGTCAGGGCGCTTCAGGTCGGGTTCGACGCCATGCCATTCCTTGACCAGTACAGGGTGTCCTTCGAATGTGCTTCGGAACGCCAGAAGGTCGTCATCGTCAGCGAGCGGCTCGCCCTCCTCGGGGTAGTCTCGAACGCGGCTCTTGGCTCGGTAGACGTCGAAGGCGGCGAGGTCGATGACCTGCTCGTTGTCGCCCTTGGAGGCCTCGTTGAGAGCCTCCAGCATGTCGCGCGCGGTCTCGAAGCGCGCCTTCGGCTCCCGGCTGAGTGCTTTCGCCAGCACCGTGTCCAGCGAGCCACCAAAGGCATCGGACGCTCGCGGTTCCCACACATAGTGCCCATCCACGCGTGGTGGGCGTTCGCCGTGCAACATCAGATGTGCCAGCACACCGAGCATGTAGACGTCGCGCCTGAAAGGCGTCGCACCATCTAACTGGCTCGCATCCTCGGGCAGGTTGGAGCGTTCCACCTGTACGCGCTCGCGGAACGTCCCGATGGTGGCCATCGTCGGGTAGTACGCCGCTGGGAAGCCAGAAATGACGACCTTGGCTGGACGCTCGACCCATAGACAGTGCGCGCCGATGTCACGATGAGCCACATTCAGGTCATGCAGGTCGGCGAATCGCTGCAGCATGGCCTTGACCAGAACAACACGTTCCGGTGGCGTGAGCTTGGGCAGCCCGGCGTTGACGAACTCGCTGAGGCGCGTCACCTTGGGCGGTAGCGCATACAGCTCCGCAAAGTCGCGTGTGACGTCGGCCTCCGCCATACGGGCTATGGGGCGCAGCAGGCTACGCGAGAGTTCCTCGTTCCGAGGCTCTACGTGCTCGAAGACGCGCTGCTCGCGCAGTCCGATGAACCCGCGCTCGCCTTCGCCGATGAGCTCGCTGCCCATCGCGCCAAAGTCCCATTGACGAAGCAAGGCGAGCTTGTCCGGGTCGTGCTTCTCCTTGGCGCGGAACTCCGCATAGAGCTTCTTCGGGTGCTCCCACAGCGGCTGCGCGTCAGGGCGATAGCCATGGATGTTGAAGCCTGCTGGTCGGCCCTTTTGACCTTCAAAGAACAGGTCGTAGGCGTTCAGGTATGCAAGCGGATTGATGCGTGCCGGGCGGGTGACAAATTTGCGGTACTCGGCTTCCTTCGCCCAGTCCAGAAGCTCGTCCAGGAACAAAACCGACTCAGCCTCCTTCGTCTCCTCGGACAGGTCGAGCTCATTGATGCTGCCAGTCAAAACGACAAATGAAAGCACCAGAGGAGTCTTGGCCGGGCCGACGCGCGTGTTGAGCGTTGTGCCAAGGCGCTTGGCCTTCAGATTGGCCAGCGGCACTGGCGAGCGACCTCGTGGTTGACCGTCCACGTACCAGTTTCCGCCGCGCTCCGTGAGCTTGTTGCCACGCCAGTTCTTCAGCTCAAGGACGATGATGTGGGTGTGGGTAACAAGAACGAGGTCGAAGTCGTCATCACCCCCGCCCGGGCCGCCGCGCGCCAGCTTGAACGAGGCGTATCCACGCCATCCCTTGGTGAACGCGGAGGCGTCGAAGGTTTTCTGAATCTTCTGTTGTGCGTCGATTTCAGAGGCCGGTACCCCGGCCTTCTCGATGAGACGAATATCCACTGAGTTGTTCCTCCCTGCGCGGCCTTTACGGCTTCGACAGCAGTGTTATCACTTCAGATTCCAGGCAGTGGTCAGCACATCTATCAGGTCTCCCTGCCGTTGCTCAACCACGGCGGGCGTCCAAGTAGGCGTGTTGAGCACTTGCGTTGTCAAGACGTAGGAAGAAACTCCTTGCTTGCCACCAAAGTACGCCTTCTTCTTGCGCTCGAAATCATGGTTTTGAGCTTGGGAGTTCCGGCGCTGGTTGAGTGGGACCAGATTTGCCAACCGGTGCAGCCAACGCGACTGGTCCGCCGTGTTTGGCCACTGCGCGGCCCACACCGAATCCTTTGCCACGGTCTGAGGCAGGACGTGTTCGATGGTCAGGATGGATGGGTCGTAGGTTGCTGCTCCGTCGGCAAGGAAGGAGTCAAGCCGAAGGATGAGGTAGTTTCTACGCCGTGCTGTTAGGAGGTAGACCTCCCCTTGAAGGTGGGCGAAGAAGGTAGATTTTTCGTGACTGGTGAGCTCCACTGCCGACACCGGCTCGTTCTTGGAGTGAGGCCTTTCCAGCGCGGTCAGAACTCGACCGTAGCGCTCGATACGAGCATTCACGTCGTAGCCACACACATGCATGCATGCGGCAAGCGCCTCCAGCCGCTTGAGAAACCAATGCACGTACTCGGCGTCGGACTCATGCTCGGCGAGGAACTTCATCGCGCTAGGCAGCCAGTCTGAGTTGTCGATGCGATTCAACCAACGCAGCAGCGTGTTGATTTCCGCGGCGTTCGACGTTGAAACGTACTGCGCGTGCTTCGCCACCAGATAGGCCTGGGTGTAGGGCTCGATGACATTCGTCACCAAGTCTTCGGCAGACAGGACCTTGTCAATCACCCGCTCGCGAAACTCCTCAAGCAACGCCCGGCGCGCCTTGTCCTTCGCATAAATCATGCGGATGTGCCCGAAGACTTCGGCGAAACCATCTCGGCCGGTCTCGACTTCGAGCTCCTCCCAGGTGTCGTTGTAGGTGTTCCGTAGTCCAGGCTTCACCTTCCCGATGACATCCGACTTAATGATGTCCGTCGGCAAAAGGTCAAGGCCTCGACTGTTGAGTACCGAGAACACACGGAAGGCAGACTGCTGACTGGGCGTGGAAACGGCCACCAGGAAGCAGCGCTGCACGAGGAAGCCACCGAACTGGGTTGCAGCCTGCGTGTCGGCTCCAAACGCGGAGTCGAGGCGTTGCAAAAACAGTCTGGCGTTGGCCTGAATGTTCCTTTGCGACTCGTTTTCCAACTGGGCAGGGTCCAGGGCTAACAAGTCGTCAAAGGCCACGTCCTGCACATAACGCTTGAAGAACGCACGGTCCCGGTCACGCAGGGTCAAACGTGGCTTCTGCGCAAGCCCTTCCAGCACATTGCCGGGTTCACACAGATACCGATGGAACGCATCGCGAATTTGTCCCGAAGCTCGGTGTGTCAGCGCGGCAAGCAGGATGGTCAGTGTTGTCAGCCGCTGCTGACCGTCGATGACCTCTGCATGAGGCTTCCCTTCGTCCTTGATGAGCACGATGCTGCCCAGGAAGTACGTGTCCTCCTTGTCCTCTTTGCTGTAAAAGTCGTGGAGGTCAGAGAACAATTCGCCCGCCTGCACGGTAGTCCATGCGTAAGGCCGCTGATAGCTTGGAATAACGTAGTCGAAATCCGAGCTGAAGATTTTGGCGAGCGGGTGCTCCGCACCACTTATTTTCTTGGACATGCTGTTTAGTTCTCCCTGGCTTACTTGTTAGAAGTGGTACTTCTCGCTGCGCTGCTTGAAGGCTTGCTCTGAGCCCTCCATGATGTCCAGCACCGCCTCAGCCACGCCCTTGCGGTCGAGGCCGCCCTGGGCGCGGGGCTTGCCGCGTCCATCGCGCGCTTCGAGGGCGTAGATTTGCTCGGCGTCTGCGTTGACCGGCAGGTTCGCGTTGTGCGTGGCGACTATCAGTTGTCGCTTGCTCTTCGCTGCTCGCAGGTCGCGGACCAGAGTCCGGTAGATGAAGCTCGAGTCCAGCTCGTCCTCGGGCTGGTCAATAACGATGGGGCCTTCTCCACGCGCCAGCATCAGGTTCAGCAAGACGGTGTTCCGTTGCCCCTCTGACAAGGCGCCGCTCATGGAGCCGGCAACGGTCCGGTCCTCGCGCAACAGCTCCACGTCGATGCCGTCGCTTACCCGAGAGAGGCGCACGTCCTCCCAAAGGGGCCGGACGTTGTCGCTGTCGAGGTGAACGAACAACGCTTGGTGCAGGCCCTCAAGGAGCACGGTCTCCAGCACGCCCGTGTCTGTCCTCGCCGCTTCCAACGTCTCCCAGACGGACGCTTCGCCACGGCGTCCCCACTCTCGAAAGAGCTCGTCACCGTAGTCTTCCCATCGGCGGGCGAGCTTGCCCCGCTTGTCCGCTGGAGCCAACCGCGCCCAGGCGGCCTTGAAGGACGCCTCGTCGGCCATGAAGTCGGTGGTCAAGCGGACGGTCTGAGAGGCCACAGCGGCCTGAATGGCTTCGGCCGTTGCCCGTCGGGCATCGAACTGCGAGCGCCAGACCCCGTGTAACTCGCCGAGCACCTGCGGAAACTTGTCCGCTTCGGTCTGTACCTCGGCCAGTCGCTTTTGTCGTTCCTCGACCAGCTTCAGCTTCTCCTGACGCTTCTCTTCCAAGCCCTGCATTCGGGCGATGTCGTCTTCCCGGATGCCACTCGCAACGCAGGCCGCACGAAAACGCTCCTGCACAGCGGCAATTTCTTGCTCGGTCGACTGGGTGGCGCCTTCCCCAAGGCAGGCGGCCATTGCTTGCTGGTAGCCGGTCATGGCTTCGGTGATGGCCGCGGCCAAGTCCGCCCGCGCCTGCTCCATCTGCGCCGTGGCGCCCTTGAACCAAGCCGCATTCGGCCACTTGTCTGCATTGGCAGAGAGCGGCTCCAGCGGCGTGCCCAACTGCTGCAGCACCTGGTTCACCGCCTCCACCACAGGCGAGTCTGCTACCTTCATGCGGTTGAGGTGCCGGCGAGCCTCCAGTGCAAGCTGGTTCAGTTGCGAGTCCTCTTGGACCGCCTCACGCGCTTTCAACTGCCGCTCCAGTTCGACAGCCTCTTGCTGCGCCTCGGCGACCTCAGCTTGCAGGCGGGCGGCGTCGCGTGTGCTCTGGAAGAGCGCCTTCAGGCGCGCCTTGAGGTCGCGCTCGGTCGCCTTGAGCTCCAACAGCGAAGCCCCGGCGGCCGTGTCAATCAGTGCCAAGACCTGAGCCTGACCCTGTGCGCCGTTGGTCATGCGGCTCAGCTCGCCTTGGCTGAAGAACTGAAGCTGGAGCTGGCGAAGCACGGTGTTCAGGTCGGCCACTTCGCGACCATCCAACCACCGTTGCTGGCCTGCAGGCTTCCCAGGCGCGTAGACCAAGGTGTCCGACACCCCGTTGCCTACCTCGAAGGTGACCCGCAGTTCCGCCTCAGGCTTCAGCGACTCCTTCAGCAGCTCCCGCTTTCGGCGCAGGGATGGGTCGTCGTCCTCACCCTTGGATGCGGGTTCATCAGGGCCGATGGCAAACCGCACGTACTCCAGCAGGGACGACTTGCCGCTGCCGCGACCGCCGATGACGCAGTTGAAGCCCTCCGAGAAGTGCACGTCCTGGTCTTCGAGGAACTTCGCCCCTCGAACCGAGACCTTGGTGATGCGCGGATGCACCTGCGCCTCGCTCGGGCGAGCGCCCTGCAGCTGGATGCGGGACAAAGGGTCCAGGAACGCCTGGCGCAGCGCCTCGATGGAGGGCTTAGACATCTTGAGCCACGTGTGCCGGTAGCCCAGAGAGTTGGCGACAGGCTGCCCCAGGTCGTCTACCTTGAGCGACTTGGCGTCCGACGACATCACGTAGGCCGGGTGGCAGTCCGGCCTGGCCCATGCGCGGTCGCGCCCTTCAACAACGTCAAGAACCCGTTGAGCGGGAGGGTTGGCCGTCACCTCAAACGCCAACAGCTTCTTGTTCTTGTAGTCCTCGATATGGCGAGGGTCGCCCAGCAGACCGTCGTTCTGGTCGGCGTGGGCTGCAATGACGATGCCCTTGTGCTGCTCTTGAACCAGCTCAATCAGCTCCTTGAGGCTGACGGTGGCGTTGTTTCGTCGCAGGGGCATCGGGCGTCCCTGTCGGAAGCGTTCGTTCTCGTCGAGCCCCAGCTTGCAGAGCAGGCGATTCACCCGCCAGACATGGCTGGCCTTCTTGGCTGGCTCGAACAGACACAGCACGTGGTAGCCGATGTCGACCTCGAAGCCAGGAAGGATGTGCAGCGGTTGGCGCCCCAACTCCCTGGCAACCGACTTGTTCTGCTCCACCAGGTGCGTCAGAAACCAGTCCCGCGGGTCCGTCTTCTGCGAGAAGTTGTGGTCCGTGACGCCAATCAGCTCGAGCCCCACCTCGTGGCAGCGATGAAGGTAGGCCCGCGCAATCTCCTGGAGGCGGTTTTCATCGGGCTTTGCTGGTCCCACAACGCCGTTGGCATCCGGTGCCGGCACAACCATCGGTCGGCGCGGCTCCGGCAGCCGGGTGTCAGCATCGCCCCAGTGCGTGGCGTCTTCGGGCGTTTGGACCTGGAAGTCGCAGTTGAACCATCGCATCCCTTCGTAGTCAGCCACGGCGCGCCTCCCGCGCTGCTTGCTTCTCCGCCACCGTCAGGTGGTGGTCGTTGATGCGGTCACCACCAAAGGTCTTGAACCACGGCGCACTTTCCACATCCTTGCCGCGGTCCTTGTCCCAGGTGATGTTGAGCTTGGGCTTCTGGTTGTGACGCAGCACTTTGGCCGTCATGAACGGGCGGATGTTCAGGCGCACGCCGTCGTTGAGGTCGGGGTTCCAGCCGATGGGTTGCTCGGCCATCGGCTTCCAGCGCACGAAGGTGTCGTAGCCGGTCTTGCCGTCGGACTCGCCTTCGAGGATGAGCTCCAGGCGGCGTTTGAGGTCAAGGGCTGCTGCCAGACGCTGCGGGGCGTTGTCGATGCCATCACGCACTCCAGCCTCCTGTTGGCGTATCCAGTCGCCCAGGTAGGTGTGGATGAGGCGCTCGAGCTTCTTGTGGTCGAGCTGGTGGTAGTTCACCAGCGCGGCAAAGCCGTCCTTCAGGCCGTCCCACACATGCCAGATGAAGGGGCGGTGATGGAAGCGCTGGGCGTGCTGCTCGAAGAACTTGTCACGCAGCCAGACGTCCAGGCCCTTGCCGGTGCAGTCGGCATCGGCCAGCAGCTTGTCGAGCACGGCGGGCTTCCAGCTGCCGGGCTGCACGGTCTCCCAGGCGGCAATCAGCAGCTTGAGCAGGCGGTCATGAGCAGGCGCCTCGCCGCGCACCGAGGGCAGGCAGACGATGCCGTCGTCGTCAGTGTGCTCGGCCAGCTTCCCGCAGCGGGCAATCCAGGTGCGGGCCTCGTCGGCCAGTTCCATCGCTGTGTCGGTCTCGGCCGGCCAGCGGTAGCCGGTCAGACGGGCGACAGCGACCTGCATCGGGTCAGTGGCGGGCTGCGGGTGGCCATGAAACAGCCATTGAGTGGGGTCATCTGAGTAAGGCGACAGTGCTCTAGTTTCAGCGAGAGCCGCCGCCTCTAGCCGCCAATAGTCAATATCAAATGGCACGTTGACGAGAGAGCCTGTCGAAACGCTGACTTTCTGGTTCACCTTTCTCAAATTATCCAAGTACGAGTCATGCGAACAGTACGCCCAGATGGCGGGCAAATCCGCTTGGTCGTATGGCACTATCGCCGCGGTAATCTTTTCGTGTCGGTCGCCAAAATATAAACTTCGAGGAACAGTTCCCATCTGGCCGACCAGGACACCCCGCCTGCCCCATGCCCCATGTCCACGAATGCGTGCAGGAGGGAAGCGAGAAATCTCACCCTGCCCTCCCTCCCATTTGAATACACGCGTTAGTCCCCCGAAAGGAGTTGTTGCTTCGGCCGCGCCAGCGAGCTTTTCCCAGATTCCATCTTGCCAGGAGTGCAATTCCCAATAGCTACGGATGAATCGCTCTGTATCGCCCGCCGACAATCCTTCCACACTCTTCGCATACTTCGCCAGAAGATTATCAGAGCTGAGGGGCTCAAGCGAGATAACCAGCCCTGGATTGCTCAACTGGTCTGACTGGGGCATTTCAACCACCGCCCCTTCTCTCAAAACATTTGCTTTTGCAAACGCCTGCCTTGCCGCAGTGGCATCTATACCCCGCAGCTGATTGCCCTCTACTTCGGCACTCACTGTTTGTGTAATGAGGACAGCCTGAACCACCTCGCCACTGATGGTTTCGAATGCGCCTGGGCCAAGTCTCGCTAGAAGATTCCATCCGACTCGCCGAAGCAATGATTCGCGCTGCAGCCTATAGCTCGCGAGGAAGAGCCAGTTCTGCGGCATAACGACTTGAACAACCCCTCTGGCGCAACCATTTTCAGGAGAGAAGGCGAACTCCAAGCAACGCTCTAGGAATACGTTGGCCAAGTCATTTCGGGCGTTGGGATAGTGGTTGTCGCAATAGCTGCGAAGTACATCGTCCTGCTTCCCGCGCGCAAGATAGGGGACATTGGTCACTACTAGGTGGTAGCGGCCATCCAGCAACCTGGCCGCATCCAGCAGACCCTTGGCGGTGAGCGCCAAATCCCAACTGTCGTCCTGCAACTCGCTGGCCTGACCCCACAGCGTGGCCGGGCGCTCGGTGGCCAGTGCACGCCCCAGCAGGTCGCGCAGGGTTTCGAAGCTGGACGTGGCCAGGTCGTTCTTCAGACTGCGCGCCGGGTCCAGCAGGCTGCCCAGCAGCGGTGCCTGGGCGAAGCTGGCGTGCAGCAGGCGCAGTTCCTGGCGCAGGTAGGCGGCGTTGGCGGCGTCGTCCGGCACCAGGGCCATCCAGTCCTCGGGCTTGGCTGCCACCTTCAGGCCGCAGCAGGCCACCTGCGGCGCGGGCATGTCGGCGCGCACGCCCAGCGGGTCGCCGTTCTCGTCCGGGAAGCGCCAGGCCGCCAGGGCCAGCGCGAAGACCGCGATTTCCACGCAGCGGGCGTCCAGCTCCAGGCCGTGCAGGTTGTCGGCCAGGACGGCGTCCACCGCATCCATCGCGCTCAGGCCCTCAGCCTCCATGCGCATGGGCACCAGCAGCAGGAAGGCCGCCACCAGGAAGTGGCCCGAGCCGCAGCAGGGGTCCAGCAGCTTGAACTCTTCGAGCTTGCTGGGCCAGCCTTCGAACTTTCCGGCGGCGGGCGTGCCGTTTTCCAACGTGCGCAGGTAGGTCAGCGGCACGGGGCAGGTCTGGCCGGGGTGGCGCGTCACCCACCAGGCGCCCAGCGAGTTGTGGAGCAGGAAGTCCACCATGTAGGGCTCGGTGAACAGCTGGGTGACGGCGGGCAGCTCGTCGGCGCCAATCTTCACCTCCGAGGCGTTGACCTCGTCCTTGCGCTTAGCCTGCCAGAACTGGTAGACCCAGCCCAGGCTGTCGCTGGCCTTGAACACCTCGGCCGGCAGGCCGCTAAGCAGGCGCTCCAGCTCACGCTGGTGCTCTGGCGCGAAGGCCAGCTCGAACACTGGGCTCTGCGGCTTGAACACCTGCGGCAGCATGCGGGCGGCCAGCTTGCCAGCCAGCTCCCATTGCGTCTTGGCGCCCAGGTTCATCGCCGGGTCGGCTTCCTGCACCAAGGCTTCGCAATCATCCAGCGACACCGCCGCGCCGGGCTCCCACAGCAGCAGGCCGTTCTCGGCCAGGAAGCGGGCGAACAGCATGCGGTGCCAGTGCTCGTAAGCCACCTCCCAGACCAAGTGCTGCAGGGCCTGGGTGTCGTCGCCGGCCTTCTTGTCGCCCAGGGCACGGCCGTGGGCGCGCAGGCGGCGACGCAGGGCCTTGAGGTCGTCAGTCAGGTAGCTGGGGGCGCTGGCTTCGCCCACGGCCAGTTGGCTCAGGGCGGCGTGGGCACCCCTCTCGGCCACGTCGCGGGCGGACTTGACGGTGGCTTCGAGCTGGCTGCGCAGGGGCTTAGACAGGGGAACGTTCGTCAGCGTCATGCAGGGTTCTCTCCAGGCTCAGCGGAACGCGGTCGCCGACCGTAGTGCGAAGACTCCACCCAACCTTGCAGCTGGTGCGAGAACGGCAGCCAAGCGGCGCGCGAGCCGAGCCGGGCCAGGTACTCATGTGCGGTGCCGGGCTCCCACTGGTATCGCTCTGAGAAGCGGTCCAAGAACCCGAGAAGGTGGAAGAAGGCTTGGTTAGGCAGGTGATGTGGAAGGCTCTCGCCAAGGTAGTCGCCGTTCATTCCTTGGTACTCCACGAGGTCGCGATGCAACTGCAGCATGAACTCGTCGATGACGCTTCGGACCACCGTGTGGTCCAGGCCCAGGTTGGACGCTGTCTCACCTATCGGGTCGAACGCTCGCTCTTGAGTCATAGCGCCACCGGGCCCTGTTTGAGCTTGGTGCGCAGCAAGGCCTCGACTTCCGCCAGCCATGCTTCGAGCTCAGCTGTGTCGTTCAAGGTGCGCTTGGGCAGCGCCACGTGCGCCACGTTGGGCTTGAGCAGTTGAACCGCTGCACGGCGCGCGGCTTCGAAGCGGCTGGACAAGGCCTGGGTCCTGGAGACCCAGTGGTCCAGGTCGCAGTCGTCCAGCGCGTCTTGCAGTTGCTCGGGCGTGCCGAGTGGCAGCGAAGTCGGCGCGGCAAGGTGATGCTTGTCGCTGAGGTCTGCCCGCTGTTGGTCGTTGAGCTTCTTCCACTCGCCGTCGGCTTGGAGCTGGTCGCGCTGCTGCTCGTACGCCAACTGGAAAGCGTCCAACTTGGTCTTCAGGGCCTGGCGCAGTAATTCGACGGTCTTGTCCAACAGTGGCCGCACGGGGTCAGGGTCGGCCAGCAGGCTGCGCTGGGCCTCGACAGCCGCCACCTCGGCCTTGAGTGCGGAGTAAGGCCCTAGCGTCTTGGCGTGGCGCAGCAGCTCTTTCAACTGATGCCAGGTGGGCAGGCGCTTGGCGATGTCGTTGGCAGTCTTGCTCCAGGACTTCGACAGCCCTGCGACTTCGTCGTTGCGGTTGAACAGTTCGAGCAACTGGGCATTGCCGGTCTGCGCCTCGATGGCTTCGATGACGGCCAGCTTAGGCAACTCGGGCGCAGGTGAGGCGCCACCTGCCTTGGAGGCCTGCTCACGCAGCTTGGCGAGCAGGGCTGGAAGCTTGTTCAGCTCGTCCTTGGGCTGGCACGGCACGCCCACCGTGTTGAAAAGGGAGCGAATCTTCAGGAACTGAGGTGCCGTGATGTTGATGCTCTCACGCTGGAAGCTGGTCTGCGTCAGCTTGGCGCGGTCCAGGCTCTTAGCGTCCACGGCCTTTGACGCCGCATCGGTCGCCTTGATGTGGCCCGCGGCCAGCAGGGCGTACAGCGCGCCGTCGATGGCGTCGCGCGGCCAGCCAAAAGGTGGCGCCTCGAAGTTGTCGCGAATCTCGGCACCCTTCTTGCCCGGGCCGATGTAGGCCAGCAGCTTCTGGCAGACCGGGTGCTTGTCGGCCTCCTGAGTGTGGCCCACGGCTTTCAGCGCCTCCAAGTTACCCTTCCGAGCTTCATCGAGCACCTTGCTCCACAGGTCGTGGTCGGCGGCGTCGAACTGGCTGTAGAGGCGGACGGCGGAGGACTTGGCCGCTCGGTTGATGCGGTCTGCTAGGTCGTTGCCGTCCTGCGCCTCCTGGCCACCGGCCTGGAACACCCGCACGCCGGCGAAAAGCTGGTCCAGCAACTCGGCCAGTTCCTTCTCGGCGGTGCGCTGGCGGCTTTCCATCGAGCGCTGCGCGTCGCGGCCTTCCTCGGTGGAGGGGCTTCCCTTCTTTTGCAGCGTGGTACGCGCCGCTTCCAACGCCACTATGGCTTCGGTCAGCTTGGTCTTGTGCTGCGCAGGGATAAACGCGAAAAGCGTTGGGTTGTCGGCGGCCTTGGCCTTGGCATCGGCAATGAGGGACTTCTCTTCCGTCGGCCCACCGTCCTGAATCCACAGGTATAGGCTCTTGTCGTTGTCCTTGGGGAGGATGTCATCGTAGGATGGCACCAGGCGACGCTCGACGTTGTCCTTGCCCTGAACGACCCGGACCTTCTTCAGCACGTCGCTGAAGCGCCCCTTGAGCAAGTCGGCTCGCTTCTGCTCGATGCGTTGAGGGGCCGCTGTGAGCTCGGCCTCCTGCGCACGGAACTCGTCGTACCAGGCGCTGGACTCGCGAGTCTGCAGACGGAACTCCGTCCCGCTGCCGCCTGCGAGCGCCATGACCAAGCGGTCTTTGTTCTGCAGTTCGTCAAGCAGCGCGGGCAGTTGCTTGCGGAGTTCAGACGACCCGGCGGACAGGTCGGTCACAAGCAAGTCAGCCAAAGCTTCCTCGGTCGCCTTCAGACCGATGTCCACCGCGGCCTCGTGGGGCAGCTTGTTGATGAGATAGATGAGCTTGAGAAGCTTGCCCTTGAGCTGGGCATGAGGGGCGCCGGCGGCGAACTTCTGGACGTTCTCGAAGACCTCCTTGGGCAACAGAGCCGTGGAGACCAGGTTCGCGGCAATCTGGTCGTACAGAAAGTCGCCGGAGACGACGTGGCCCAGAGGCGCATCGGCCGTGGCCATCACCGCCTCATGCACTACACGCAACTGGCTGCGCAGCTGCGACACGGTGCCGGTGGTGTCGATGGTCCGAAGCACACGTTCCCAGAAGCGCCGGCGAACCGGCAGCAGTGGGTAGTCGGACGTCATCACGTCCTCATCGTCGGTGACGTGCTCGAGCTTGGTGCCGCGCAGGTGCCGGGAGATTTCGCCGAGGTTGGCGCGCCAGACATGCTCGACATCGGGCTGGGCCGACGGCTTCTTGGCCAGGATGATTTGGCGGGTGACGTTCTCGACGTCCCAGTCGCCGAGCATCACCTGCACAGGGAAGCGACCCATCAGGCGCTGCAGGTTGGGCATGCCCGACAAGGCGGACTGGCCGGTGCCCACGAACAGCAGCTTGCCGTTGAAGTGCTTGGACAAGGTCTCAGTGACCTCCTGCACTTGGAAGGCCTTCTCCGCATCGGCACCGATGTACTGCTGCACTTCGTCCAGGACGACCAGCGTCAGAGGGAATTTGCCGTCCACGGCAAGCGCCGCCTCGATGGCGGTGGTCATCTGCTCGCTGGTGACGTCGGTGACCTGCGGGAACTGTTCTTTGAGCAGCTTGCGGGCGTCGGCCTCGGTGTGGGCGAGGTCAGGGCGGGCCTTCAACAGCGCTTTGGCGAGATGGCCGGACACGTACATGTGAGGCAGCTCTTGGGCCAGCGAGCGTCCAGTGGCCTTCAGCTCAGCTTCGACCATGGGCAGGAGGTGTTCGCGGGTCATCCACAGCACGAGCTGCGCCTGGTTGTACTGCTCGGGCAGGCCCTTGGACTTGAACACGATTCCGAGCAGTGCCAGGCGGACCTTGTCACCGGCACCTGCACCGAGCTTCCCGGCCGCTGCGTGCAGCGTGCCGTGCCGCTTGCCCTGGGTGCTGAGTTCCTTCAAGTGCTCGAACACGCTGGTGGGCAGCTTGGCCAAGCTGCGGGCGGTGGCGCCGTCAGCGAACTGGTAGTCGGTCCACAGTGTGCGAAGCATCTTGGCCAGGTGCGACTTGCCGCTCCCATAGAAACCGGAAATCCAGACGCCCGGCTGCTCTGTGCCAGCGTCCAGGTTCACAAGGAACTTGTCGAGGATGGTCTCGAGACCCTTCTCGTACTGACCGTCGCAGACGAAGGTCTCGAGCTCATAGCGCAGGATGCCTTGAGCGGCTGCGGAATGGTCCTCGGAGACCTCGGCAACGCCGTTGTTGACGAGGCGGTTTTCCTTGGGGGCCTTGTTGTAGATATCCCTGTTCAGCATGGTTGTCCTTGTTCTGATGCTTGCGTGTGTTGCTCGAGTCAGTCTTTGGCCAGCAGCGGTACGGCCATGTAGTTCCAGCCATCCCGGGCATCCAGCAGCCGGTAGGAGTGGTCTTCAGGCCGGTGCTCTCCGGGGAAGAACACCAGCAAGCGCCCTTCGACGGAATCCTTGATGCTTTCGACCACCGACGACACCCGGGCCAGGCCAAACAGCGTGCCGACGCCCAGCAGGGCGACCACAGTGTCGGCACCGGCTTCCGCTGCGATGCGCGCCTTGAGCTTGGCGTTGAGGTCGGCAATGAACTCGGTGAGCTCGCCCGTTTGGTACCCGGCGAGGTCTTCTGGGGCCTCGAAGTAGGCCTCCCGGTACTCCTGAGCGGCCATCCACTCGGGAAAGGCGTTGGTCACGTCGAGCAGCAGCCAGCGCTTCTCGGCCTGCTGCGTTGCCAGCGCGAACTCGTCAACGGTGGCTCGCAGCCGAAGTTCGTCGGCCATGTCGTAGACGGCAAAGATGACCCGCTGAACTGCGGCGAGCCCAGCTTGCCACGGCACGGTGAGATGCTGGCGATAGGCCGTCACCAGTTTGGCGACCTTAGATGACATGCGAGACCTCCTGACGGATGCGTTCTTCTTCTGGCGTGAGGTAGCCGGGAAAGCGAACCTCCTTGACGCCGCCCGCGTTCATGAACACGAGCAACCCCCTATGAGACGCGGAGTTTGTCAGTGCAATTAGCTCATCAGGTGAGCTACAGAGAACAGATATCCACTCCGAGTTGAACAGCCGCTGCCCCGACCGACCTTGCAGATGGCCCAGAAGGAGTGCCATCGCGGTCGCCTCGGCAGTACCCGCCGGCGTGGTGCGCAGTTTGCGGCGGTGGCCGGCAAGAACGCCGGCCGCGGTCCAGGTGCCAGCGACGTTCTGGGCAAAGGACTTGAGGGATGAGGGACTGAATCGGTCGGGGAACGTTCGCTCGAGGAAGGCTTCAACGTCTTCTCGCGCCACGAGGCCGCCGACTGGGAGCCCGAGCATGAATTTCTCTGACGCTCGAAGCAGCGGGTCCCGGGCCAACGCAGCCAACAGGGCAAGCATGGGTTGCGCAGCCGCGTTGTTGTGCCAGAGGCGCCGCAGGGCACGGAAGACGGGGTTCGCGTCGTCCAGGCCGTAGAGAGTGCCCAGATGCCGCAGCGCAAGTTCGCGGGCCTTCTTTGTGGCCTTGCCCAACACGTTGCCGGCGATGATGGCTTCCGCGTAATCCGTTCTGCGAGCGGTCTCAGCAGTGTGCGCCAGGAGAAGGCGCAGGTCGTCCAGCATCATGGTCCGCGCAGCGTGGGGACCATTGATGCCGAAGCGGAAGCCCAGTTGGGCGAGGATGAACTCCTGCTGCTCGGTCACGATGCACGAGCTTTCGCCACTGCGTTTGGCAGGGTCTCCTGCGGCACTCCTTCCAGCGGGTAGCCATTGCTGCGGCAGTACGCGACCACCATCACCTCGAGCATGTTGGCCAAGCTTCGCATCTCGCGGTCGGCTGCGACCTGCAGGGCCGTCTTGATGGGTGGCTCGACCCTTACGCTGACCACTTCGGATTTGCCGGCTGCCATGAAGTGGCTCCTGTGAGTAAAACGCTAGCGGTTTGCCAGCTTACCCCACCGGAGGGCGACCTGCGTCAGCGATGTGCGATGGATGGACGCGGCGCGAGACGTGTTGTGGCATGTGCCTTCCCGCAGGTAACGAGGTAACGGAAAAGCTTCCAGGACCGCGCAGCTTCCTTGGAAGGCCCGGCGGCATGGCCGCCCCAAGTAGGTCTGCTCTTGATTGGATTTACTGGCGAGGGCGAGTGCCGCGACTATTTAGCTACAGGAAGCTACTGAGCTAGTAGGCTGAAAAAACATTCTGCACTAAGGACTTGCGTGAATCTGACGTGACCGCCTGACGCGCTCGGCGGCTCCCACTCAACGACCGACTGACGCGAGCGTCGAGCGGGATGCCGCCATGCAATTCAGAAGTCGACCTCGTACGTTCGGTCCGAACAGTTCCTCCTGCGGTCTGACAGCCCGTAGCGCCACGCCTTGATGAGCCCCGCATTCAGCAGTTGATGGTGGGCCAGGTCCAGGGCGGTTTTCAAGTCGGAATCCCGACCCATCGTTGAGCCAAGGTAGCTGCGCAACTCCCGTACGGTGAACGGCCATGGCTTTGCGTGGGACCGATAAAGCAAGAAGAGTCGCTTCACTGTGTCGCCATGCTTGCGGCGCGTCAGGATGCCGTACTCGTGCTCGCTGAACCAACTGCTGAGTCTGACGCCGAACGCAACGCGGACCTCGCGCGGTACCGACACCGACCAAACGTTGCCATCGGTAGAAGACGGGCCGAGCAACTGAAAGGCAACCTCCACAGGCCCCCGGCTCGCAGAATTGGAGACCGGGTCATCCGGGAACATCGCGCGAAACTGGTCTCGCATGGGCGCGAAGCTACTGCGGACCACCAAGCGGGCACCTTGGAGCCGCGCAATTTCGGCTCGCAAAGTCTTGTAGGCGGGGCCGCCAGTGCCTCGCCCGAGGGCGATGAGCAGCTCCCTGGCAGACACGGTGACGCGAGCGCCGAGAGGAAGTGGCGTAGCCAGCTTCAGGAGCTGTCCCCACACCTCGATATCGCCAGTACGCATTTCCTCCCCGAGGTACGTGACAACGGTGTCCTCGTAGCTCTGCCCGGAGAACTCAACAACGTGCAGTGGGGCGTCCGGCCCAAACTGCCGGCGTCGGCTATTGCGAACCCCGATGTGGACCAAGCTCCCGCACGTCACGAGGTGCGGCAACTGGAACTGGCCGGCCCGAAGCTCAGGCAAATACCACGCTGTCACCGCTGCAACAGGTACTGCTTTGGCGCGCTTTCCAGGCGTTGGTGCCTCTGAACCGGTGACTGTTGGCTTGGCTACGAAGCAGCCAGTCTCATGTGCAAGTGCGTCAGACAGCCTTTGCAACCAAACCCGACGCGTCAATCGGTCGTTCGACCCCTTCCATTGCAGGGCTGGCCCATCCAGTGGCGGGTATTCGTCGGCAGGTGCGTCTGCGGCAAGCAATCGGTCAACTGCTCGCTGGACAGGGGCCAAGTGTTCCGGGCCACGCTTTTTGAGCTTCGGCACCGCAGCGAAGCTGAGTCGATACGCAAAACAGGGCTGAATCTCGAGCAGAAATTCCCGCTCAGCAGCCGATGCTTGAATGATGTTCCTTTCTGTCCATTCGTCGATAGGCGAGTAGCGGAGGTTGTTGGCGTACCGGCGGTCGATTGCCGATGCATCGTCGATGTGTGGGGTCATGTTTCTCAGTCAGTTGTGAAATCGACCCGGGCCGATAGCACAGGCGACCGTTTGACGATTGATGACCTGTGAAGTCAAAGCGTTTATCCCCAAAAGAACAGGCGGGCCGAGGCCCGCCTTGGACAAATGAATTGGCCCTGGTGACTAGCTTGTTGCGAGAGCCATGTTGTGGTTGTGGATGGTGGCTGCGCGCTGCAGCCACTGCACTACGTCGGGCAATTCCTTGACGCCCAGGATGTCTTGACGTGAGTTCTCTGCGTACATGAGTACGAGGGACCGCTTCGCTTCAATGGGAAGCGCCTTGACGTTCGCAGGCAGAAGCGTTCGGGCCACCGCGTCTTGCTTCATCGCGTCTAGCGCACGGTCGATAGTCTCCGGCTCCGTCTGCTCGGGCCACGCGAAGTCAGCCATCGGGACTACGCCAGCCAGGAGCTTGACGACGATGGGCGGAACGCCGAGGTATCTAGCGCATGCGCACGCGACTTCGGAGGACAGATGTCGGGTCTGCCGGACCCCCGTGCGCAACTGGTGGATGTAGGAGTACGTCACACCCAATTCGCTGGACATGTCACGTCGTGTCTGGCCGCGTCGGGCGCACTCTTCGAACAGCCATCCAAGAAGCGGGCCGCCCTCGGACGCGTACAGCCGCGTAGTTCGCTCCTCGCGAGATTCTTGGTCGACTGCCTGGCAAACAACGCGCGACGAACAGCCGACGGGAAGCATGAAGTTTTCTGACATGTGAGAGATTCCTGGTGCGCACGCGGGCTGCGTGCGTCCTGTATAGACACTCTCTAGGTCAGCCTTTTCGGCGTTTGACGAACCCCCTGGACTGCAGCGCCGAGAGCAAGCTGTCGTTGGCGGTCCCATCGACCTCTGCAGCGATTTGCGCCCACAGCGCATAGGCGCGTGTGGTGCGGGCGCCGGTGGTCGGCGCGGAGCCGATGGCGCCGTCTCGAACGGCGGTTGCCGCCGCACGCATCGCTGTCAGCGCAACGGATAGCGGGTCAGCCGGCTCCGCTTGCGGCCGAGGGGCGGTTGCTCCGAAGACGTTTAGACGGCTCAGTGAGTCGGCGATGTGCTGCCAGCTGTCTCTGGGCACGCGTTGGCGTTGGCTGCGCTCGACCGCTTCGTCCACCAACCGCCTTGCTTCGACCAAGCGCCAAAGCGGGTCGGCGTCTCGGCGGTCCGCCTCCTGTCGAGCGCGACTGGCTGCTTCGCGTGCCGGCCCGCAGATACGGACTTCGACGAATTCCTGTTCCGCGTCCGTGAGCTTCTCCGCGAGCGCTGTTGGAATGCCGCCGGCGTTCTCTGGCATGCCGCCGACGTAGGTTTGCACCGCGTAGCCGTGGCTGTTGCCGGCGGTGCCCTTGGCGACCCAGCGAGAGCGGTAGAGGAATGCCGTGCGGCCTCGGCGTTTGATGTGCATGACGACGCGTTGCAGTAGTGGATACCTGATGTGTAGTCACCGCGGGCAAGGGGGGCGGGCCGCTGTCGCAATTGCAAATGCCGCTGAGATAAAAGTTTCATCTATGCGGTGGGTCAACTTCTTCGAGACCCTCCAATGCATGCACCGTCTGCTGTCCAAGCCCTGAGTTCTACCCGGCGCCAAAAGCTGCCCCCACTGCAACGCAACGAGTACGGCGCAATCTGGCCTCACGCCACCTTGAACAAGGCCCAACGAGAGCAGCTCGATGAGTTGCTCCAGAAGGCTGTTCTGAACGGGCAACTGAATGCGGTCTACATGCGCCGGAGCCAGCGTGAGCTGGAATGCCTCAATCACGACGTCTATGACGTGCTGCTCGAGCGAGGTTGCGTTCGTGCAGTCATCGTCCAGGAACGCGGTTACTGGAAGAGCTTGCGGAAGCCGCGCAGCCGTATCACGAAGCGCTATGTTCTGCTGACGCGCGTGCGGCGCAGCTTGTCCGCGGAAGAGCTCGACACCGCGACCTGTGTCAAGCGCGCCAAGAACACGGAGGCCCTCGGTGACCTCGTTCGCCACTACACCGGCGCAAACGTCGTCGCCTGCAAGACCCCTCACGTCGTTGCCGAGCGTGCGTACAAGGTCCTTGCCCGGGGCGCCGATGGAGCGCTGTGTAGCGTTTTCGACGAGTCCGCGTACCGTACGGGCGTTTGGCGCTCAGAGCGAGCCGAGGCCGACCATGGCGGCGGCTTCTACTTCTACTGGTCGGAACAGGATGCGCTTGCCGGTCTGGCGGGGAACACCACATTTGCTGCCGCCTGGACCGAGGGCGTGGAGCTCGTGCTCTGCGAAGTCGAGGTCGCCGGCAGGACCGTCGAGTACGGCCATGGCAAGCATGCCGCATCGCGGCTGCGCGTGATGCGCGAACTACGGACGCTCCAGCTGCCGGATGCGGCAGCCTGAGGGGGCGTTTGCCGCCGAGAGCCCTCGCCATCGGTCCGACAGTTCCTCATAGCGACCGGCCCGATGACGCCAAACGTTCGGACCTCGAAGCGCCCAGCGGGCGGAACGCTCGGCGTCCAGCCGAGCGCATCGAAGGAGTCCAGCCGCGTGTGTGGTGGGCACGATGCCCCAGGTCGTGCGATTGCGAGGGTAGGTGTGGTCGCGACCGCCCGGATGCCGGCGGTGCGAACCGCCGCCGTCCCCGCGCGTGCCGTCGTCGAGGGGAGGGCGCGTCGCATCGCGACGCGCGTGGTGGTCGGGCCCCCGGGACTCGGCGACGGGCGGTTGAGACGAGGCTCGGGGTAGGCCACCGTTGGCGGCGCGCTGGAGGAGCAGCTGGGCTCGCCGTCCACAGGCACGTTCACCTTCGATTGGACGTCTGGGGACGGCGGCGGTTCGCACCGGCAAAGCCGGGCGCAGGAACAGTGGCCTGGAGAGACGTCGCGACGGAAACGCTGGCGACGGCCGGCCCCAGCCGGACGAGGCTGCTCAATGGGAGTCACTCTGTGCCAGTGCCATCGAGCAGCCGTGCGACTGGACTTCGGATGACGCTCTGGGAGGTCGTGAGCGCGAGGTGTGCTGGGTATCGAAGCAGGGTTGCGCGCCAGCGGTTGCTACACGCTTGCGGATGGGCCGCCCGCACGTTGGCGACCGGATGAACAGCGGCGCTCAGCGCGGAGGGATGGATGGTCAGAATACTAGAGGGGGAGGTCGGCGTGTCTTCGGGGCACGACCCGAGTGCCGCGGTGGCATTGAGCGAGCAGCTCGGAGGAGACAGTCCAGTTGTCACTGAGACGGACGAGCACTGCCACCGTGGTGATGTCGGGGATGGCGAGCGAGAGGTCATCAGTCGGGGCCTGACGGCGGCCGTCTCGACGACTCAGCTGCGTCGGACGATTTGGCGGTCGGCACTCGCAGTTGCCAATCGCTTCAGGGTCGTTCGAACCATCGACGTTGCCGCTTGCTGCTTCCCTGAGCGCGACTACAAGGCGGCGCTCAGTGCAGCCCAGCGAGCGATGCGCGGATTGGTCAAGGCAGGTCTGCTGCGGCGCTACCGGACGAACAGGTTTCAGACCGTCTATGGCCTCACGCAGCGTGGAGCGGATTGGCTGCTCGAGCTCGATATCGAGGCCGCGGCGTCGGTGCGGCGCGTCAGCGACATGACGAATCCCGAGCATCGTCTGTGGAGCCAGTTCCTCGTGCTTGCCGCCGAGGCCAGGGGGATGGAGTCGTGGACGGAAGGTGAGCTGCTGCAACGGCTCGTGGCTGCGCGCGTACCAGGCCACCCGCCGCCGTCTGGGCTGCTCAACGTGTCAGTGACGACGAAGACAGGTTCTTCGGTCAAAGCGTTGCGGCCCGATGCTCTCATCGCTGAGCCGGACGGCTTGACGTGGGTGGAGGTCGACCGCAGCGCCCGTGGCTCGGAGCGGGCGGCGGACCTGCGGGCTCTGACTCTGTCGATGGGCGTCCCGCTCTTCGACAAACAGGCGCTGAGGCGAGTTGTCGTGTTCACGCGGACTGACCGCATCCATCGCAGAGTGTCCGCGACGCTGGATGGACTGGCCGAGCAGACCGCTGCTGCGGCCCTCGTGCGCGGACGTCGACAGGTTCGCAACGTGGGTGCCGGCGAGTACGAGGTCTGGGCAACCGTCGACCGCAGACACGATGGTCGACGCTCCAGCCTTGTGGATGAGCTGGCCGGCCACGTCGTCGTGCAGGCACTGCCGGTCTGGCTCCCTAAGGTACGACTGGACGGACGCGGGCGGTCGTCTGTCGCAGGATGGTTCGGCGAGAACTACCTGCCTTATCGTCGCCCTACGGGCATGGCGGCCTGGGTGCAGCTGGCCTCGCCGCTTGCAGCGCTGACCGAGGACGGTCAGTAGCAAACGCAGGTAGCTATACGGTGCTGACGGAACGTTCCGTCGCCACCAGGAATCAACGCATGCAAGTTTTCGGCAACGTCGCCACCCAGCCCGAGCGCAAGAAGACCAAGACCACCGGAAAGGAGTACGTCGAGTTCCGCTTGGCCGAGAGCCAGCGGGGCGTCGACACGGAGCCGACTTGGTACACCGTCCGTGTCATGAACGGGCGCGAGGTCCAGCTCAGCCGCGGCGACTTCGTGAAGGTCACCGGCAAGCTGAAAGCCGACTACTACCTGTCACGGGAGGGCAAGCCGACAGGAACGCTGCTCATCCTCGCATTCGAAGCGTCGAAGATTGCCAAGCCGACCAAGGAGGCTGTCGAGCCGGTCGCAGCCTAAACCAAGCACTCATTCAGCGGGCCACCTGCGTGGCCCGCTCTTCTATTGCTCCGCCGGGTAACGAGGTAACAAGAGGGAGAGGGGCGCCATGGGCGCCCCTCAAATCACAGATGCTGCAGCGCAGGCGTGGCCGTCACCGCGTTTAGTTCAGGACTCGACCGCCATTCGGCATGGCCGTCGATGGGGCCTCCGTCAGCGTGTCCAGCGCCAGCACCAAGCGGACCTGCTCGGTCTCAAAGCCGTCGACCAGGCTGGGCAAGTAGTCGCGGTCTGCCATGGCGGTTGCTACGCGCGAGGCGTCGTCGACCAAGTCCTGCTTGCTCAAGCCATGTGTCACGCTCCTGAGGGCTTCTAATCGCGCAGCCGCGCTGAGCGTGCAAGGCAAGTCCGTCACGGCAAACTGCTCGCGTCCGGCGACCTCAAGGGCCACCGTCGCGACGCCCTTGGTCGTGACGTCCTCGAACCATCGTCTCGTCTGGTCGTTGCCCAGGCAGAGCAGGATGCGCAGCTGTGTAGAGCCACTTTGAATTGCAACGACGGGGTAGTGGACGCCGAGGCTGGACGCCACAAGGCACACGCTGCCCGAGTTCGGGACTAGCGGGCTTTCGAAGATGCTCACGACGGGCTCTGGCAGCTTTGCAGCGAGAGCCCAGCCGTCGAACGGCTTCTGCTGATGCGTCTCGGCACACTCCAGTTCAAACGTCTTGGGTGGCAGCAGCCATCCAATGCTCACGTGCGTACCAGAGTTGCGCAGGATGACCCCCTCGAGAGGGTCGCGGTTGGTGTTCAACATGTCGATTCCTCGGGCCGTGAAGAGGCCCGCAAACCGTGTAGCAACCGTCGAGCGCCGACGAGACACATGGCTCTACTGGGTCAAGTGCCATTGTTCAGGGCCTGCACGCGCTCCCGCTGCCGCGCACGTTGACGGACCGCAGGGTTGCTGTCGTGCGCGCCGTACGGCTGCTTGGCTGGGCGTCGCGTCGCTCGGGGTGTAGAGGCGTCCGGCTCGACGTCTGTCCCTTCGTCGAGCTGGTTCTGCTCGACCGGCTGCTGGCGCTTGAACGTGCGGTCCAGGAAGGCGCGGAAATCGTCGGGATGCCAGTAGTCGCGGCTCGCGAACTGAACGGGGGCCGGCAAGCGTCCCTCTTTGATGTAGTTGTCAATGGTCCTGGCACAAACGCCGAACACAGCGGCGGCGTCAGCCTTGGTGACCAGGCGCAAATCCATAAAACTCATCGTCGAGCACTGTCCGAGGTGGCAATGCGGCGTCTAGGAGCTTCATTTATTCGCTGGGCTTTCAAACGAACGAGCCACTGCGTTCGGGGAAGAAGCAGTGGCATCAGGAGGCCCCCAACGGGGCTCAGCGCAGGGGACTAACGGGTGCGTCAGGCAACGCGGCGGCCAGGGAAGGGGATGACGTTAGTCGCGTAGAGGGCGCCGTCCGCACTCGGCGCACCAGCTTCGGCCGGCGTGGCGAGCACAGCGGCCTTCGCCACAGTTTCGCTAGGCTGTTCCTCGGCAGTGGACAGCTCCGACATGCTCACGCCCGCAGCGCGGTTCAAAAATTGGCGCCCATGGTGCCGTCGCACTTTGGCATCGTCCTTGAAGCACTCGTCCAGCTTTTTCGCTAGGCGGGACGCACACAGGTGGGCGTAACGCATCAGCATGCGCAGGTCCCGATGCCCGCTGAACAGCTGCAGTTCGGGCAGCGTGAACTTGCCGGTTTCTGCGAGGCGCGATAGCGCCTCATGGCGGACGTCATGGATGTGCAAGTCGTCAATGCCGGCCATGTCGCAGGCTTTGGACCAACCCTTCACGATGTAGTCGAGCCCAATGTCAAACACCTTCGGCGTGTTGCGCGGCAGGTCTCGAAGGACATCAATCAAGTCCTGCCGGAGCGCGAGCTTGCGTGCACGGCCGTTCTTTGTCTCTGGCAGGAATGCGGTTCTGGCTTCGAAATCGACGCGGTCCCAGCTGAGGCCGACTGTTTCGCCGCGGCGAGCGGCGGTCATCACCTGGAACCAGTAGAAAGCCTGCAGATACGGCTCGACCTCTGCGGTTTCCTCCGCCGAGGCGCGGAGCTCGGCGCGCACCTTGGCCAGCACCTTCTTGCGCGCGCCGTTGCTCGTGAATGTCTGCCCCTCCAGCTCCGCATCCGCGAGCTCGCGGAGTCGCTTCTCGACGGCGCGTTCGAAATCCAGCTCTGCCAACGCTTCGAGCAGCCGGCGCTCTTCGTCGGCCGAGATTCGGCGGTCACGCTCGTTGAAATAGTCTGGGCGGCGCACCGCGTCCAGTGGATTCTTGGCGAGCGGGTAGTCCCAGATTTTGATGGCGACGTTGAAGATGGCTTTGAGGCGGTCGATTTCACGGTCGACCGTTCCTGGCTTAACAGCGTCCAGGCGGTCGTTGAAGAAAGACTCAACGTCGACGGTGGTGATTTCCGCCAACGGCTTGTGAATCCAAGCCAGTTCCTCGCTGCTTTGGCGCATCTTGAACTGGGCAGCGCGAACAGGCAGGCCATCCTTGCGCAGCTGGTCGCGATAGTCGGCCAGCATCTGGACGCCCGTCGGGCCGCTGTCTTCGAGCCACCCTTCGAGGCAGTAGGCGAGGACCTTGGCGCTCTTGCCTCGCGGTGCCTCTTCCCTCAGATAGCGGACGATGAGGTCGGCCAGACTGGTCTTGAGCGACTTCGTGTAGTCGACGAACAGGCCGCGGCGGCGCTCCTCGCTGACTCGCTGGATGAAGCCTTCGGCCAGGGCCTCCGACTTGAACGTGCCTTCCAGGGGCTTGAAGCCTTTGTCGCGGAATCGGACGAGCCACGACTCGTCGAGTTGCTCGACGTGAGGCTTGAAGTGCTGGGCGCGCAGCTCTTCCATGTGCGCTTTCACGGCATCGAGTTGGTCGAACCGGAAATGCCGGGTCCGTTCAGGGTGCTTGCGGACGGTGACGCGGTAGCGGCTGCGGTTGATGAGAGTTGCCAAGAGGGGTCTCCAAGATGAGGAGACTCCTGTAGGCACGGAAGTTATATGGGACCGACCGTTGTGCCACCGACCTGTGTTCCGTGGCACAGATTTGGCACAGAACCCCTGAAACAAAAACAGCCGCGGATTCCGCGGCTGCTCTATGTCCTTGATTTACAAGGGAATTCTGGTCGGGGTGAGAGGATTCGAACCTCCGGCCTCTACGTCCCGAACGTAGCGCTCTACCAGGCTAAGCTACACCCCGATTTTTGTTGCTGCTCAACTCCAGTCAGCCTGGCCTTGATTCGCGTCAGCGGCAGCGAGTTCTTAAAAAGATCTCTCAACCGACTGAGCCGCAAATTCTAGCAGAGATTTCTGCCACTTGGAAGCAGGAAGCAAATTCAGCGCATCTTTTGCGTGCTGGGCTTCGATGCGTGCCGCCTCCCGGGTCGCTTCCAGCGCGCCGGTCGAGCGGACGATCTCGACGATCTGGGCCAGCTTCTCTTCCTCGCCGTGCTCGATCGCATGGCGGATCAGCGCGCGCTGCTCGGGCGTGCTGCGCTCCATCGCGATCAGCAGCGGCAGCGTCGGCTTGCCTTCACGCAGGTCGTCGCCGATGTTCTTGCCCAGGGTCTGCGAGTCGCTCTCGTAGTCGAGCACGTCGTCGATCAGCTGGAAGGCGGTGCCGAGCGCGCGGCCGTAGGCCGCACAGGCTTCCTCGACTTCCGGGCTGGCATCGGCCAGCACGGCGCCCAGCCGGGCGCTGGCCTCGAAGAGCTTGGCGGTCTTGTAGCGGATCACGCGCAGATAGCTCTCCACCGTTGCGTCCGGGTCGTGCATGTTCATCAATTGCAGGACCTCGCCCTCGGCGATGACGTTCGTCGCGTCGGCCAGCACCTCCAGCACCCGCATGCGCTCGACCGAGACCATCATCTGGAAGGCGCGCGAGTAGAGGAAGTCGCCCACCAGCACGCTGGCCGCATTGCCGAACATCGCATTGGCCGTCTGCTTGCCGCGGCGCAGTTGCGACTCGTCGACCACGTCGTCGTGCAGCAGCGTGGCCGTGTGGATGAACTCCACCGTGGCGGCCAGCTCGAAGCGGGCCGGGCTCGCATGGCCCAGCGCATTGGCGAACAGCAGCACGAGCTTGGGCCGCATGCGCTTGCCGCCAGCGTGCACGATGTAGCCGGAGATCTGGTTGATCAGCGCGACCTCCGAGGCGAGCCGGCGCGAGATCACGGCGTCCACCTCGCGCATCTGCGCGTTCAGCTCGTCGAGGGCCTCGACGACGGGATCCAGGGGCAATGACGATGAGGCGGCAGACGCGACGGGCACACTCGGCTCTCTTTGGGGCGAAACGCTGATTATAGGAACGAGCTGTAACCGCTCTGCTCGTCACGGCGCCGGGACGCAGGCTGCGCTGCAGCCGGGCATGCGGCTTGGTGTTTTCCCGTGCCCATGCTATACTCGCGGGCTCGACCCAGATTCTTTGGGCTCGAGTCATTTGAAAGGGCTGATATGTACGCGGTCATAAAAACCGGCGGCAAGCAATACAAAGTTGCTGCTGGCGAAAAGATCAAGGTAGAACAGATTGCTGCGGAAGTTGGCCAAGAGATCGTGATCAATGAAGTTCTGGCCGTCGGAAGCGGCGCGGAACTGCAGGTCGGCGCTCCCTTGGTTGCTGGCGCCAGCGTGAAGGCCACCGTGGTTGCTCAAGGCAAGCACGACAAGGTGCGCATCTTCAAGCTGCGTCGTCGCAAGCACTACAAGAAGAGCCAGGGCCACCGCCAGACTTACACCGAGCTGGAAATCAGCGCGGTCAACGTCTAAGCGATCCTTCTCCTCCAACCAAGTCTCAAGGAGCTGATCCATGGCACAGAAAAAGGGCGGTGGTTCCACACGGAACGGCCGCGACTCCAAACCGAAGATGCTGGGCGTTAAGGTCTATGGTGGTCAGGTCGTTTCGGCCGGTTCCATCATCGTCCGCCAGCGCGGCACGAAGTTCCACGCCGGCACGAACGTCGGCATGGGCAAGGACCACACGCTGTTCGCACTGATCGACGGCCAGGTGTCCTTCACCACCAAGGGCGAGCAGAACCGCTCGACCGTGGTCGTCACCGCCGCCTGATAGCGCAGTGACCCTCGCCGGCGGCAGCTTCGCAGCCGACCGCCGGTGATGATTGAAAGAAGCCCCGCTCGCGGGGCTTCTGCATTTTCGAGGCTGCGGCCCTAATATTCCGGCCTCGAAAGGCGCAAGAAGCACATGAAATTCGTAGACGAAGCCACCATCGACATCGTGGCCGGCAATGGTGGCGCCGGTTGTGCGAGCTTTCGCCGCGAGAAGTTCATCCCCTTCGGCGGGCCGGACGGTGGCGACGGCGGCCGGGGCGGCAGCGTCTGGGCGGTGGGTGACATCAACCTCAACACGCTGATCGACTACCGCTACGCGCGCCGCCACGAGGCCCGCAACGGCGAGGCTGGACGGGGTTCCGACCAGTACGGCGCCGCCGCCGACGACATCGTGCTGCGCATGCCGGTCGGCACGATCATCAAGGATCTCGAGACCGAGACCGTCATCGCCGAGCTGATCGAACCCGGCGAGAAGATCCTGATCGCCAAGGGCGGCGACGGCGGCTTCGGCAACCTGCACTTCAAGACCAGCACCAACCGCGCCCCGCGCCAGAAGACCCCAGGCTGGCCCGGCGAGGCCAAGAAGGTCAAGCTGGAACTGCGCGTGCTGGCCGACGTCGGCCTGCTGGGCATGCCCAACGCGGGCAAGTCCACGCTGATCACGGCCGTGTCCAACGCCCGTCCGAAGATCGCCGACTACCCGTTCACCACGCTGCATCCGAACCTGGGTGTCGTGCGCGTCGCGCCCGAGAAGAGCTTCGTCGTCGCCGACATTCCCGGCCTGATCGAAGGCGCTTCGGAAGGCGCGGGCCTCGGCCACCTGTTCCTGCGCCACCTGCAGCGCACGCGGCTGCTGCTGCACGTCGTCGACCTGGCGCCGTTCGACCCGGAAGTTGATCCGGTCAAGGAGGCCAAGGCCATCGTCAACGAGCTGAAGAAGTACGACGAAGCCTTGCATGACAAACCGCGCTGGCTCGTGCTGAACAAGCTCGATATGGTGCCCGAGGACGAGCGCGCCGCGCGCGTCAAGGATTTCGTCAAGCGCTACAAGTGGAAGGGCCCGGTCTTCGAGATCTCGGCCCTGACCCGTGAAGGCTGCCAGCCGCTGATCCATGCGATCTACGACCATGTGGCGGCCGAGCAGCACAAGCACGTCGAGCCCGACGTCCGCTTTGCTGGCGCCGAAGGCGAATCCGAAGGCTCATAACCCTCAAGTTCAGCGCAGAGACATCATGCTCCTCAAAGACGCCCGCCGCATCGTTGTCAAAGTCGGCAGCAGCCTCGTCACCAACGAAGGCCGGGGCGTCGATGCCGATGCGATCGGCAACTGGTGCCGGCAGATGGCGGCGCTGGCCCGCGAGGGGCGCGAGCTGGTGATGGTGTCCAGCGGTGCGATCGCCGAGGGCATGAAGCGCCTGGGCTGGGCCACGCGGCCCAAGGAAGTGCACGAGCTGCAGGCAGCGGCGGCGGTGGGCCAGATGGGCCTGGCGCAGATGTACGAGACCAAGCTGCGCGAGGAGGGCATGGGCAGCGCCCAGGTGCTGCTCACCCATGCCGACCTGGCCGACCGCGAGCGCTACCTGAACGCCCGCTCCACGCTGCTGACGCTGCTGCAGCACCGCGTGCTGCCGGTCATCAACGAGAACGACACCGTCGTCAACGACGAAATCAAGTTCGGCGACAACGACACGCTCGGCGCGCTGGTGGCCAACCTGGTGGAAGCCGATGCGCTGCTGATCCTCACCGACCAGCAGGGCCTGTACTCGGCCGATCCGCGCAAGGACCCGAACGCGCGCTTCATCCACGAGGCCGTGGCCGGCACGCCCGAGCTGGAGGTGATGGCTGGCGGCGCGGGCTCGAGCCTGGGCCGCGGCGGCATGATCACCAAGATCCTCGCCGCCAAGCGCGCGGCAGTGAGTGGCGCCGGCACCGTGATCGCCTGGGGCCGCGAGCCCGACGTGCTGCTGCGGCTGGCGAGGGGCGAACCGATCGGCACGGCCCTTACGGCCAGCACCGCCAAGCTGGCGGCGCGCAAGCTCTGGATGGTGGGCCACCTGCAATTGCGCGGTGCCGTCAGCGTGGACGCCGGCGCGGCGGCCAAGGTGCAGGGCGAGGGCAAGAGCCTGCTTCCGATCGGCGTGACCGAGGTGCAGGGCGAGTTCCATCGGGGCGACGTGATCGCCGTGCGCGACCCTCATGGCCGCGAGATCGCCCGCGGACTGACGAACTACTCGAGCGCGGAGGCGCGCCTCATTGCGCGCAAGGCTTCAGGCGAGATCGAATCGGTGCTCGGCTACGTCGCCGAGCACGAGCTGATCCACCGGACCAACCTGGTCCTCAGTTAGTTGACCAGGCCGAACTCGGCGCTGCCGGCCATCGACTCGATGTCCAGCAGGATCAGCATGCGATCGCCGACCTTGCCGAGGCCGGTGATGTGGCGAGCGTCGACGGCGGCGGCCAGCTCCGGCCGCGCCTTGATCTCGTCGGCCGCCAGTTCCAGCACGTCGGACACCGAGTCCACGACGATGCCGACGACCCGGCCCAGCACGTTCAGCACGACCACGACCGTGAAGTCGTTGTACTCGGCGGCCTGGCCCAGACGCAGCCGCAGGTCCACCACCGGCACGATCACGCCGCGCAGGTTGATCACGCCCTTGACGAACTCGGGCGCGTTGGCGATGCGGGTGGGCTTCTCGTAGGAGCGGATCTCCTGCACGCGCAGGATGTCCATGCCGTACTCCTCCTCGCCGACGCGGAAGGTGAGGAACTGCTGTGTGCCGGCCTTCAGGCTCTGCAGTGCGTGACCGGCGACGGGGACGGGAAGGGGCGCCTGTGCGGCGACGAGGGCGGTGTTGCTCATGCCGGGCATTCTGCCGGCCCTAACGCCCGATCCGAGCGGCATGCCACGGGCTGCCGTGGCCGACTTCACGCTTCCCGCGCGAGCAGCCGGTCCAGCAGCGCCAGCAGCGCCCGCACGTCCAGCGGCTTGGTCAGATAGTGCTGCGTGCCGGCCTCGGCGCTGGCGTCGATCTGCGACTGCAGCGCGTTGGCGGAGACGGCGACCACCGGCAGCCGCTCGGCCGGCAACTGCTCGCGCAGCCGTCTCAGCACGCTCAGCCCGTCGGTGTCAGGCAGCTGCATGTCCAGCAGCAGCAGGTCCGGCGGCGCTTCCAGCACCGCGCGCAGGCCGGCCTCGCCGGTGGTGTAGATCGCCAGGTCGAACAGCGGCCGCTGCTCGAAGGCGCCGCGCATCAGCTCGGCGTTCATCGGGTTGTCTTCGATATAGATGATGCGGCGCTGGCCCGCGGGCCCCGGGCCGCCGTCCGGGGCAGCTGCGTCGGCGGCGGCGACCGTGGTGGTGCCCGTGGCCAGCGGCAGGCGCAGCGTGAAGGTCGAGCCCTGTCCGGCGCGGCTCGCTGCGCTCAGGCTGCCACCCATCAACTCGGCCAGCCGCTTGGCGATCACCAGGCCGATCCCGGTGCCGCCGGTGCTGCCACGCTCGCGGCCCAGGCGGTTGAAGGGCTGGAACAGCGCGGCCATCTGCGCGGGCGTCAGGCCCAGCCCGGTATCCTCGATGGCCAGCTCGATGCAGCCGTCGCTGCCGCGGCGGCTGCGCATCAGGATGCGCCCCCCCTCGGTGTTGTACTTGACTGCATTGCTGAGCAGGTTGGTCAGCACCTGCTTGACCCGCGTGACGTCGCCCTGCACCTGCAGGGCATCGGCGGCGAGCTCGCGCGAGATCGTCAGGCGCCGCTCGCGCGCATCGGCCTCGACCAGGGCCTGCACCTCGTCCAGCAGCTGGGGCAGGGCCAGCGGCGCCAGTTCCAGCCGTAGCGCGCCGGACTCGATGCGCGACAGGTCCAGCGTGTCGTTGATCATCTCCAGCAGGTGCCAGCCGGCCTGCTGGATCTGCGCGGTGCGCTCGCGCTGGCGCGGCTGCAGCGGCTCGGCCGTGTCGAGCTCGAGCAGCTGGGTGAAGCCCAGCATCGCGTTCAGCGGCGTGCGCAGCTCGTGGCTCATGCGCGAGAGGAACTCGTTCTTCGCCTGGTTGGCCGCGGCGGCCACATGGGCCACGCGGGCCAGCTCCTGCATCTTCAGCAGGTCGGCGATGTCCTCGATCACGCCGACCAGCCGGTGCACCCGGCCCGCGTCGTTGCGCAGCGCGCTGACCGTCACCCGCGCCTGCAAGACCTGACCCTGGGCGGAGATGTAGCGCTTGTGGCGGCGATAGAAGCCGATCTCGCCGGCCAGCAGCTGGCGAGCCATGCGCTCGTCCTCCACGCGCTCGTCCGGGTGGCTGATGTCGAAGCTGCTCATGCGCCGCAGCTCGTCGGCGCTGTAGCCCACGAAGCGGCAGAAGTGGGGGTTCGCGTCCTTGATCACCGCGTAGGGATTGGTGAAGACGATGCCGATCGGCGCGTGCTCGAAGATGCTGCGAAAGCGCTCCTCGCTGGCCGCCAGGGCCAGCGCGCCCTGCTCGCGCTCCGCCACCTCGCGCTTGAGCTCGGCCGTGCGGGCCAGCACCAGGCCCTCGATGTGCCGGGCCCGCCCGCTCATCATCAGCAGCAGCACGCCCAGCAGGGCGGTGGACACCAGGCCCACCAGCGCGAAGGGCCAGCTGCGCGTGTCCTCCAGCGGCACGCCGTGCGGGGCCAGTACGCGGATCTCCCAGGGCCGGCCGCCGAAGCTCAGGCGCCGCGTCCATGGCGTCACCGCATGCGGGCCGCCGGCTTGGGTCTCGCAGCCGTCCTCGCCGGCCAGCCGCGGGCGGCGTGCGTCGGGCGCCATGTCGACCAGGCAGATCGCCAGGTAGCCCGGCGCGTTGCGCAGCACTCGCTCGGCCAGCAGTTCGGGACGCAGCGTGGCGAACACCGCGCCCTGCAGTGCGGCCACGCGTTCGGCAGGCGTGCGCGGCGTGCCGGCGAAGAGCGCCTGGTAGACGACCACGCCGGTGGTCCGGGGGGCGGCCTGCGAGAGCTGGATGGCCGGCGAGGCGAAGGGCTCGCCGCTGCGTTCGCTGCGCTCCAGCGCCGCGCGCGAGCCGGTCACCGAGCGCACATTGACGCCCAGCGCCGGGGCATTGCGGTCCAGCGGCTCGATCAGCCGGATGACCATCATGTCTTCACCGGCGGCGGGCTGGATGTCGCCGGGGAAGCGCCGGTCGCGCGACTCGAAGGTGGCGAAGCCCTCGGCCCGCGCGCCGGCGTTGAAGGCCGCCTGCCCGGCGCGAGGCACGCGACGCAGCAGGCCCAGGGCGAGCAGCGGGCCGTCGGCGGGCAGGAAGTTGGCGGTAGCGCGGCGGAAGGCCTCGCGGTCCGGCGCCGGCGCCACCAGCAGGGCGCTGTGCACGCCTTCCAGCGCCATCAGCGGTTCGCGCAGCAGCAGCTCCAGCGCATTGGCGGCGGTGCCGGCGTCTCGCTCGAAGACATTGCTGGCCCGCTGCTGCTCCCAGCGGGTGACGCCGATGATGGCCAGCGCCACCAGCGCCGTGGTGACCAGCATCGGCAGGCCCACGCTGAGCCGGCGCGGGGCCCAGGCCTCGCGCGGCTGGCCGATCAGCGTCAGTGCGATCGGCGCACCGATCAGCACGCCCAGCGTGTCGCCCAGCCACCAGGCGGCCCAGGTGCTGGCGTACTGCGCGGTGCCGATGCCGCCGGACAGCAGCAGCGCGGCGCAGCCGATCGTCGGGCTGATCAGGCAGGCCGCGCCGGCGCCCAGGCCGAAGAACAGCAGCAGGTCGCGCGGCTCGGACAGCAGCAGCGGCTGGCGCACCACGCGGCGGATCGCCCAGGCGCCGGCCACCGCCTGCAGCGTGGCCCCGCAGCCGGCGCCGAAGGCGGCGACGAAGGAGGGGATGCCGTGGGCCTCGGCAATGATCGAGTTGATCGCGGTCGCGCCGACCAGCAGCGCGCCCGCGTAGCGCGGCCCGTAGCTCAGCATCGCCGCCAGTGCCAGCCCGGCCGCCGGATACAGCGGCGTGGCGTAGTTCGGCGGGATGGCCAGGCCCATGCTGAGCCAGCCGACGAGCAGGTAGCTCAGCGCGATGGCCAGGCCCCGGCCGAGGGTCCGTGCAGTTTCGGAGTTAGCGGGCATGGGCCCGAAGGGTAGCCGCTAACTGGGGCGGCGGTGTAACACCGTCAGACGTTGAACAGGAAGTTCAGCACATCGCCGTCCTTGACGACGTACTCCTTGCCTTCCGCGCGCATCTTGCCCGCGTCCTTGGCGCCCTGCTCGCCCTTGAAGGCGATGTAGTCGTCGAAGGCGATCGTCTGCGCGCGGATGAAGCCGCGCTCGAAGTCGGTGTGGATCACGCCGGCGGCCTGCGGGGCGGTGTCGCCCTTGTGGATGGTCCAGGCGCGCACTTCCTTGACGCCGGCGGTGAAGTAGGTCTGCAGGCCCAGCAGGCCGAAGCCGGCACGGATCAGGCGGTTCAGGCCCGGCTCGTCCTGGCCCATCTCGGCCAGGAACATGGCCTTGTCCTCGTCGCTCATTTCCGAGAGCTCGGCCTCGGTCTTGGCGCAGATGGCCACCACCGGGCCGTTCTGGGCGGCGGCGTATTCCTTCAGGCGGTCCAGGAAGGGGTTGTTCTCGAAGCCGTCCTCGGCCACGTTGCCGACGAACATCGCCGGCTTGGCCGTGATCAGGCACAGCGGCTTGACCAGCGCCCACTCCTCCTTGGCCAGGTCCAGCGTGCGCACCGGCTTGCCCTCGTTGAGCACCGGCAGCACCTTGTCCAGCACCTTGCACAGCGCGATCGCTTCCTTGTCGCCGGCGCGGGCCACCTTCTGGTAGCGGTGCAGGCTCTTCTCGACGGTGGAGAGGTCGGCCAGGCACAGCTCGGTCTGGATCACCTCGATGTCGGAGATCGGGTCGACCTTGCCGTTGACGTGGATCACGTTCGGATCCTCGAAGCAGCGCACGACGTTGACGATCGCGTCGGTCTCACGGATGTGCGAGAGGAACTGGTTGCCCAGGCCTTCGCCCTTGGAGGCGCCGGCCACCAGGCCCGCGATGTCCACGAACTCGACGATGGCCGGCACGATGCGCTCCGGCTTGACGATGTCGGCCAGGGCGGTGAGCCGCGCGTCGGGCAGTTCGACGACACCGACGTTGGGCTCGATCGTGCAGAAGGGATAGTTCTCGGCGGCGATGCCGGCCTTGGTCAGCGCGTTGAAGAGGGTGGACTTGCCGACGTTGGGCAGGCCCACGATGCCGCATTTGAGGCTCATGAAAGACTTTCTGTGGGTAGGCTGCGGGACGGCCGCGGCGAAGCCGGCGATTTTATCCGGCCTGCCTACAATGCCGCCATGCAACAGAGTTTCGAGGTCCTGGTCCGCGGCAGCGGCTGCGTCGGACGCAGCCTGGCCCTGGCCCTGGGCGCCCAGGGCCTGCGCGTCGCGCTGCTGGCCGACATGGCCCGCGCGGGCGCCCGCGAGGACGTGCGCACCTATGCGC
>NZ_LYVQ01000002.1 GCF_001984095.1 Pelomonas sp. KK5 | reverse complement strand
GCCACGGCGCGCGCGTGGCCCAGGCGCTGGGCCCGCTGGCGGCGCACATCGTGGTGCCGCAGGCCGGCCATGGCGTCAGCGCCCTGCCCTGCATGCGCGACACGATCTTCCGCTTCATCGACGCGCCGACCGACAAGGAAGCCGCCGCGCTGCCGGCGGGGCCCGGCTGCGCCGCCGGCGTCCCCCGGCCGCCGGCCTTCATCCCGCTGCAGCCGAAGGCCCGGGAGGCCGCGCCATGATCCGCATCGACAACATCAGCAAGCAGTTCGTCTCGCGCAGCGGCGGCTCCGTGTTCAAGCGGGCCCCGAAGAAGATCATCCAGGCCGTCGACGGGCTCAGCATGGACGCGCCGGACGGCCGCATCACCGGACTGCTGGGCCCTAACGGCGCGGGCAAGACGACTTCGCTGCGCATGCTGGGCGGCCTGTTTCCGCCAGACACCGGCAGCATCGAGGTGGACGCGATCCCGGTCGCCACACGGCCGCGCGAGGCGCTGGCCCGCATGGGCACCCTCGGCGATGCGCACGGGCTGTACCCGCGCCTGTCGGCGCGCGAGAACATCGTCTACTTCGGCCGCCTGCAGGGCATGGACGCCGACGCCGCCAACGCCCGCGCCGAGGAGCTGGCGCGGCTGCTGGATATGGGCGCCATCCTGGACCGCCGCGCCGAGGGCTTCAGCCAGGGCGAGCGGATGAAGACCGCGCTGGCCCGGGCCCTGGTGCACGACCCGGCCAACATCGTCCTCGACGAACCGACCAACGGCCTCGACGTGCTGGCCACCCGCTCGCTGCGCGAGGCGCTGCGGCACCTGCGCTCGCCGGCCGGCGGCGCCAAGTGCATCGTCTTCTCGACCCACATCATGCAGGAGGTGGAATTGCTCTGCGAGCACGTGATCGTCGTGGCCCATGGCCGCAAGGTGGCCGAAGGCACGGTGCAGGAACTGCTGGACCTCGCGGGCGAACGGCGCTTCGAGGATGCCTTCGTCAAGCTGGCCTATCCCGAGGAGGCCGCGGCATGAGTGGCCTGAGCCTGATGAAGAACGGCCTGGTCGTCTTCGCCAAGGAGCTGACGGACGCGCTGCGCGACCGCCGCACGCTGCTGCGCCTGCTGGTCCCGGCGGTGCTGATGGGGCCGCTGATGCTGCTGGCGCTGTCGGGCCTGATCGGCTCGCTGGAGGAGCGGGCCGAGCAGCGGCAGATCCTGGTGCAGGGCATCGAGAACGCGCCGACGCTGCGCAACTACATCGAGCGCCAGACCTACACGATCAAGCCCGCCCCGGCCGACTACGAAGCCCGGCTGCGCGCCACCACCTTGCTGGAGCCGGTGCTGGTGATCGGCAAGGATTTCGAACAGCAGCTGCGCGACGGCGAGCAGCCGGTGGTCGAGATCGTCAGCGACAGCGCCAACCAGCGGGCCGGCGCGGGCGTGGGCGTGCTGAGCCGGCTGGTGGCGGGCTTCAACAGCGAGCGGGCGACGCTGGCGCTGGCGCTGCGCGGCGTGAACGCCGGCGAGCTGCTGCATGCCGTCGACGCCGAGGAGCGCGACCTCGCCAGCGTGCAGGCCCGGGCCACGCGGATCACCTCGATGGTGCCGATGTTCATCATCATGGCCGTGCTCTACGGCGCGCTGACCGCGGCGCTGGACAGCACCGCCGGCGAGCGCGAGCGCGGCTCGCTGGAGCCGCTGCTGATGAACCCGGTCCAGGCCTTCGCGCTGGTGGCCGGCAAATGGGGCGCGGTGGCGCTGCTGGGCATGGCGGTGGCCCTGCTGTCCAACCTGAGCTTCATCCCGGCCCAGTGGCTGATCCGCAGCGACAGCCTGCAGGCGATGTTCCAGTTCGGCCTGCACGAGGTCTGGACCTTCCTGCTGCTGCAGCTGCCGCTGGCCGCCGGCCTCGGCGCGCTGCTGATGGCGGTGGCGATCCGCTCGAAGACGCTGAAGGAGGCGCAGGCCGGCAGCGCGCTGGTGATGACGCTGGTGGGCCTGGCGCCGATGATCGCCCTCTTCAACCCGGGCGGCGAGGCGGCCTGGTACCTCTGGGTGCCGGGCCTGGCGCAGAACTCGCTGATGATGCTGGTACTCAAGGGCGAGGCGCTGACGATGGCCAAGGTGATGCCCTCGGTGGTCGTCGGCGTGGGGCTCACGCTGGCCTGCCTGGCCTACGTGGCGGGCTCGATGCGACGGGCGGTGGCCGGGCCCCGCTGAGCAGCGGCGGATCAGCCCGGCGAGGTCGCGTCCTCCATCCAACCGAGCCAGCGCATCGCCTGCTCGCGGCTCTCACCGCACATCATCTCGCTCGGCTGCAGCGAGCCGCAGACGGCGGGCCGCTCGGGGCGGCCGAAGATGCGGCAGCGGTCTTCCTCATCGAGCTGGATGCAGCGCACGCCGGCCGGCTTGCCGTGAGGCATCCCGGGGATCGGCGAGCTGATGGACGGCGCGATGCAGCAGGCGGCGCAGTGATCTCGGCACTTCATGGCGATATTGTCGGCGCCGCCATGACCCTGTGCCGTGACTTATCCACAGGCCGCCCGTAAAATTAAGGGTTAGTCCGCGCAAACTTTTCAAGCCCTCAGCCATGCTCTATCCCAAGGAATTCGACGTCATCGTGGTCGGTGGCGGCCATGCCGGCACCGAGGCCGCGCTGGCCGCTGCCCGCATGGGCTGCACCACCCTGCTGCTGACGCACAACATCGAGACGCTGGGCCAGATGAGCTGCAACCCGTCGATCGGCGGCATCGGCAAGGGCCACCTGGTCAAGGAGGTCGACGCGCTGGGTGGCGCGATGGCCGCGGCCACCGACGAGTCGGGCATCCAGTTCCGCATCCTCAACGGCTCCAAGGGCCCGGCGGTGCGCGCCACCCGCGCGCAGGCCGACCGGGTGCTCTACAAGGCCGCGATCCGCCATCGCCTGGAGAACCAGCCGAAGCTGTGGCTGTTCCAGCAGGCGGTGGACGATCTGATGGTGGAAGGCGATCGCGTGGTGGGCGCCGTCACGCAGATGGGCCTGCAGTTCCGTGCCCGTGCGGTCGTGCTGACGGCCGGCACCTTCCTCGACGGACGCATCCACGTGGGCCTGGAGAACTACAGCGCCGGCCGGGCCGGTGATCCGCCGGCGGTGAGCCTGTCGGCCCGGCTGAAGGAGCTGAAGCTGCCGCAGGGCCGGCTGAAGACCGGCACGCCGCCGCGCATCGACGGCCGCACGATCGACTTCGGCAAGTGCGAGGAACAGCCGGGCGACCTGGATCCGGTGCCGGTGTTCAGCTTCCTCGGCAACGCCGCCCAGCACCCGAAGCAGCTGCCCTGCTGGATCACCCACACCTCGGCCCGCACCCACGAGATCATCCGCTCCGGCTTCGACCGCAGCCCGATGTTCACCGGCGTGATCGAAGGCGTGGGCCCGCGCTACTGCCCGTCCATCGAGGACAAGGTGAACCGCTTCGCCGACAAGGACTCGCACCAGATCTTCCTGGAACCCGAGGGCCTGACGACGCACGAGTTCTATCCGAACGGCATCTCCACCTCCCTGCCCTTCGACATCCAGCTGGCCGCCGTCCGCTCGATCCCCGGCCTGGAAGAGGCCCACATCCTGCGCCCCGGCTACGCGATCGAATACGACTACTTCGACCCGCGCGGCCTGAAGTCGTCCTTCGAGACCCGGGCCATCACCGGCCTGTTCTTCGCCGGCCAGATCAACGGCACGACCGGCTACGAGGAGGCCGCGGCCCAGGGCCTGTTCGCCGGCCTGAATGCCGCGCTGCAGGTCAAGGGCGAAGGCCCGTGGCTCCCGGGCCGCGACCAGGCCTACCTGGGCGTGCTGGTCGATGACCTGATCACCAAGGGCGTGACCGAGCCCTACCGGATGTTCACCAGCCGGGCCGAGTTCCGGCTGCAGCTGCGCGAGGACAACGCCGACCTGCGCCTGACCGAGATCGGCCGCGAGCTGGGCCTGGTCGATGACGTCCGCTGGGATGCTTTCAACCGGAAGCGCGATGCTGTTTCACGTGAAACAGAGAAGCTGAAGTCGACCTGGGTGCATCCGAACACGCTGCCCGCCGCCGATGCCGAACGGCTGGTCGGCAAGGCACTGGAGCGGGAATACAACCTGGTGGACCTGCTGCGCCGGCCGGGCGTGGTCTACGACACGCTGGCCGAGGTGGCCACCATCGCCAAGCCGGATGCAGGCATTGCTCGCGCCTCCCTGAACGAGGAACTGGGCGAGAACCTGGCCGCGGCAGTGATCGAGCAGATCGAGGTGGGCGTCAAGTACGCCGGCTACATCGACAAGCAGGTCGAGGACGTGGCCCGCGCGTCGCGCTTCGAGAACATGAAGCTGCCGACCGAACTGGACTACAGCCAGGTCCAGGCCCTGTCCTTCGAGGTCCGCCAGAAGCTGGGCAAGCACAAGCCGGAGACGCTGGGCCAGGCCTCGCGGATCTCGGGCGTCACGCCGGCCGCCATCTCGCTGCTGCTGGTCCATCTGAAGAAAGGCAAGTTCAAGGGTTTCGCCGATGCCGCATGACTTCCACGCCGCCCTGGCCGGCGCCGCCCAGGAGCTGGGCCTGAATGATCTCGACGACTCCCGGATCGACCGCCTCCTCGCCTACCAGGACCTGATCCAGAAATGGAACAAGGTCTACAACCTGACCGCCGTGCGCGATCCCCAGGCGATGCTGACCCAGCATCTGGTGGACAGCCTGAGCCTGCTTCCTGCCCTGCGCCGGCATGCGGGCGGCAGGCCGCTGCGATTGATGGACGTGGGCAGCGGCGGCGGGCTGCCGGGCGTGGTGGTCGCCATCTGCGAGCCCGACATCGACGTCACCTGCGTCGATGCCGTGGCCAAGAAGGCGACCTTCATCAAGCAGGTGGCCGCCGAACTCCGGCTGCCGAATCTGCATGGCGAGCACTCCCGGGTCGAGGCACTGAACACCCCGCCGTTCGACCTGATCACCTCCCGCGCCTTCGCCTCGCTGCTGGACTTCACCACCCTGACCCGCCAGCACCTCAAGCCCGGCGCCGTCTGGCTGGCCATGAAGGGCCAGCATCCGGCCGAAGAGATCGCTGCCCTGCCGGCCGATCTTGATGTGTTTCACGTGGAACAACTGGAGGTTCCCGGCCTCGATGCGCAGCGCTGCCTGGTCTGGATTCGCCCGCGCTGATGACACAATCGCGCATGGCCAAAATCTTCTGCGTTGCGAATCAGAAAGGTGGCGTCGGCAAGACAACCACCACGGTGAATCTGGCGGCCGGCCTGGCCCAGGTCAACCAGCGGGTGCTGGTCATCGACCTCGATCCGCAGGGCAACGCAACGATGGGCTCCGGCATCGACAAGCGGGCGCTGGAAAGCAGCGTCTACGACGTGCTGCTGGAGTCCGCCACCATCGCCGAGGCCCGGGTGCGCAGCGAGAAAGCCGGCTATGACGTGCTCGGTGCCAACCGCGAACTGGCCGGCGCCGAGGTCGAGCTGGTGGACCTGGAGCGCCGCGAGAAGCGCCTCAAGGCCGCCATCGCCGAGGCGGCCAAGGACTACGACTTCGTCCTGATCGACTGCCCGCCGTCCCTCTCGATGCTGACGCTGAACGGCCTGTGCAGCGCGCATGGCGTCGTCGTGCCGATGCAGTGCGAGTATTTCGCGCTGGAAGGACTCTCCGACCTGGTCAACACGATCAAGCAGGTCCATGCCAACCTGAACCCGGACCTGCAGATCATCGGCCTGCTGCGCGTGATGTTCGACCCGCGCATCACGCTGCAGCAGCAGGTCAGCGAGCAGCTGAAGGGCCACTTCGGCGACAAGGTCTTCGACACCGTCATCCCGCGCAATGTGCGCCTGGCCGAAGCGCCCAGCTATGGCCTGCCCGGCGTCGTCTTCGACCCGGCCTCCAAGGGTGCCCAGGCCTTCGTGGACTTCGCCCGCGAGATGGTGCGGCGCGTCGACACGATGTGATGACGGCCTTGGACGGCCTGGCCCGGCTGGCCGAGGAAGCCGGCCTCAACGCCTCCACGCCACCGCAGGAAGCCCGCATCGACGGCTGGCTGCTGCGGCTCTCCCCCGGTAAGGCCAAGCGCTCGCGCTGCGTCAATGCGCTGGCCGCCGGCACGCTGCCGCTGGACGAACTGCTGGAGCGCTGCCGCATCAGCTTCGATGCCGCCGGCCTGCCGCTGATCGTCCGCGTCACCCCGTTCAGCCAGCCGGCGGACCTCGACGATCACCTCGCAGCGATGGGCTGGTTCAGCTTCGACGCCGCGGACGTGATGGTGCTGGACAGCCTGCCGGACGCCGACACCACAGCCGTCACCGCGCTGGATGCGCAGGCCTATGCCGCGTTGGTGGGCGGCCTGCGCGGCTCCAGCCCGGTCGAGATCAGCGCCCACGCGGAGCGCCTGCTGGCCTCGCCGGTGGCCTATCGCGGCTTCGACATGAGGGGCGAGGATGGCGCCCTGCTCTGCTGCGGCCAGTACGCCCGCGACGGCGCCATCGTCGGCCTGTTCGACATCTTCACGCCACCCGGGCAGCGCGGCCGGGGCCACGCGCACGCCCTCTGTGCGGCATTGCTGGCCCGCGCCCGCGCGGAAGGCGCCAGCCAGGCCTATCTGCAGGTCGGCTCGGACAACGCCGTCGCCCAGCGCGTCTACCAGCGCCTGGGCTTCCGCTTCGCCTACCGCTACCACTACCGGGCCATCGACCCGCGCGCGCACGGCTGATCGGGATCAGTCCCGCGGCCGCCAGACCTTGATCAGCACGTAGCGGGTGAAGCCCGGGATGTAGTCGTGGATGTGGGCCATCGTGGCGTAGCCGAGACTCTCGTACCAGTCCGCGCTGCGGTCGGAAAGCGTCTCGATCAGCGCGTCCTTGCAGCCGCGCTTGAGCGCCTGCGCTTCCAGGCGCTGCAGCACCTCGGTGCCGATGCCCTTCCCGCGCCGATCCTCGTCCACCCACAGGTAGCTGACGAAGAGCCGCTTGAACTCCGTGCGCCCGACGGCGCCGGCAATCAAGTGCCCATCCTCGTAGAGGCCGCAGGAGATCTCCTGCGCCTGACCGCCCGCCGCCTCCCGGCGGCCATGGGCGATCACCCCGTCGCTGACGACCCCGGCATCCTCCGGGGTCAGGTCTTGCAGCCAGCTTCGATCGTTCAACTCAGAGGCCCAGGCCTTCATCCAGGCCCAGGTGCACGTTCATCGACTGCACGGCCGCGCCGCTGGCGCCCTTGCCGAGGTTGTCGAGGCGGGCCATGACCAGCGCCTGCGTGTCGCTCGCGAACACGAACAGGTCCACGCGGTTCGTGTCGTTGCAGGCCTGCACATCCACGGCGCCTTCGGCCAGCGTGGCCGCATCGCGCAGCGGCTTCACGTTGATGAAGCGCTCGCCGGCATAGTGGGCCGTCAGCGCCTCGTGCAGGTCCTCGGGACGGGCGCCGCCGCGCAGGCTGGCCAGGTGCAGCGGCACCGTGACCAGCAGGCCCTTGTAGTAGTTGGCGACGATGGGCATGAACACCGGCGCGGAGGTCAGTCCGGTGTGGGTCATCATCTCGGGCAGGTGCTTGTGCGCCAGGCCCAGCGCGTAGGGCCGGGGCGAGCTGTACTTGGCGTCGCCGGAGGTCTCGTAGTCGGCGATCATGCCCTTGCCTCCGCCGGAATAACCCGTTATTGACGTGGCAGAGACCAGCGATTCCGGCGACAGCAGGCCGGCATCCACCAGCGGCCGCACGGCCAGGATGAAGGCGCTGGCGTGGCAGCCCGGGTTGGCGATGCGCTTGCTGTCGCGGATCTTCTGGCGCTGGTCCCTGGCCAGCTCCGGCAGGCCGAAGGCCCAGCCCGGCGCCGTGCGGTGTGCGGTGCTGGCATCGATCAGGCAGGTGTTCTTGTTGTTGATCATGAAGGCCGCCTCGCGCGAGGCGGCGTCGGGCAGGCACAGGAAGGCCACGTCGGCGGCGTTCAGCAGGCGCGAGCGCTCGTCCGGGTCCTTGCGCTTGTCGGCATCGATGCGCAGCACCTCGACGTCCTGGCGGGCTGCCAGGTACTCGTGAATACGCAAGCCCGTCGTGCCCTCCTGGCCGTCCACGAATACCTTGTACGTCATTGCCGCTGCTCCATCCATCACAATCAAAAATCAGGAAACGAAGCATAAAGCGTAACGATGACAAGGTCCCGCGTACTCCTATTGCCGGGCTGGTTGAACTCGGACCCCGAGCACTGGCAAAGCCGCTGGGAATCAGCGTTAGGCTTCGAGCGCGTGGAGCAGGCCGACTGGCAATGGCCCCGTCGCGGCGACTGGATGGCGCGGCTGGAAGAGGTGCTGCTGTCTGACCCGCGCCCCGCCCTGCTGGCCGCACACAGCCTGGGCTGCCAGCTGGTGGCCAGCTGGGCCGAGCACACGCAGCATGCCGATCGCGTGGCCGGTGCGCTGCTGGTGGCGCCGCCCGACACCGAGCGCGAAGACATGCCGCCCCAGCTGCATAACTGGAAGCCCATACGGCGTGCTCGCCTGCCCTTCCCGAGCATCGCCGTGCTCAGCAGCGACGACCCGTTCTGCGCGCTCGAGCGCGGCACGCAGATGGCGGCCGACTGGGGCTCGCAGGTGGTCTTCGCCGGCCCGCGGGGCCATCTGAACACCGAGTCCGGGCTGGCCGACTGGCCCGAGGGTCAGGCCCTGCTGGCTTCGTTGAAGCGCTGAGGGACAATCGACGGCTATGGTCACGAAAAAACCCAAAGGCCTCGGCCTGGGCCTGGAAGCGCTGCTCGGCCCCAAGGTCAGCGAGAACCCCGCTCCCCAGCCCTCCGGCCGCGACGGCGAACCCGGCACGCTGAAGCTCGAGCAGTTGCAGGCGGGCAAGTACCAGCCGCGCACCCGCATGGACGAGAGCTCGCTGTACGAGCTGGCGGAGAGCATCAAGAGCCAGGGCATCATGCAGCCGATCCTGGTGCGGCCGATCGCCCCCAATGGCCACGTGGCCTTCGAGATCATCGCCGGCGAAAGGCGCTTCCGGGCCGCAAGATTGGCGGGGCTGCGCGAAGTGCCGGTGCTGGTCAAGGCGGTGCCTGACGAGGCCGCCGCCGCGATGGCGCTGATCGAGAACATCCAGCGCGAGGACCTGAACCCGCTGGAGGAAGCCCAGGGCCTGCAGCGCCTGGTCAGCGAGTTCGGCCTGACGCACGAGCAGGCGGCCCAGGCCGTCGGCCGCTCGCGCAGCGCGGCCAGCAACCTGCTGCGCCTGCTGCAGCTCGCGGCACCGGTGCAGAACATGCTGATGGCCGGCGACATCGACATGGGCCATGCGCGTGCGCTGCTGCCTCTGGATGGTGCACACCAGATCACCACCGCCACCGAGATCGCCTCGAAGAAGCTCAGCGTGCGCGAGGCCGAGAAGCTGGTGCAGCGCCATCAGGGCGCGGGGCGGCAGGCGCCCTTGCTGCGCGTGAAGACCGACAAGAGCCGCGACCTGCTGCGGCTCGAAGAGGAACTGTCGGATCTTTTGACAGCCCAGGTGGCCATCCATGTGAAGAAGCGCACCAAGCGCGGCGAGCAGGGCGAACTGAGCATCCAGTTCGGCTCGCTGGACGAGCTCAATGGCCTGATCGACCGCCTGCGCGGGCCACAGTAAAGCCTACGCCCCGCCTTCGCCATTGCGGCAGCATTTCACGCTGAAAGCAACGGCGTCCCCCTGCCTGCGGGATCAGCCCGTCCGGGTGCCAGGACTTGCCTGACACAGCGCCTCGGATGGGCGTAGGATCATTTACATCGAAGGTGTAGGACATGACGTCAACCTTCGACTGACCGCGGCAGTTAAGGACAAACTAGCACCCATTCGAGGGAACGAGGCGAGCGGCGGGTACGAAGCTTGCCTTGCATCGATAACCAGAAAACAGGATCACACCACCCACCGCCCGCTGACTCCGGAAAGCTCTGATGACGCCTCGCATTGAGAGGGGCGCCATCACAACTTCCCAGCAGACACAGACCCACCCTCGCACAGAGGGCGGGCTGCCAAGCCGGGAATCACCCGGAGGCCCAGCATGGATGTGATCAGCAATTTCGCCGCACGTTACGAACGCACCCGCGTCGAGGAATTGACGCTCGAGGACTACCTGGCCGAGTGCAAGCGCAACCCGCTTGCCTATGCGACGGCCGCCGAGCGCATGCTCAAGGCCATCGGCGAGCCGCAGATGGTGGACACCCGCAACGACCAGCGGCTGTCGCGCATCTTCGCGAACAAGACCATCAAGATCTATCCGGCCTTCGCCGAGTTCTACGGCATGGAGGACTCGATCGAACAGGTCGTCAGCTACTTCCGCCACGCCGCGCAGGGCCTGGAAGAGAAGAAGCAGATCCTCTACCTGCTGGGCCCGGTCGGCGGCGGCAAGAGCTCGATCGCCGAGCGCCTGAAGCAGCTGATGGAGCACGTGCCCTTCTATGCGCTGCAGGGCTCGCCGGTGAACGAATCGCCGCTGGGGCTGTTCGACCCGGGCGAGGACGGCCCGCTGCTGGAGCAGGCCTATGGCATCCCGAGCCGCTACCTGAACCGCATCCTCAGCCCCTGGGCCGTCAAGCGCCTGGAGGAGTACGGCGGCGACATCCGCAAGTTCAAGGTCGTCAAGAAGTACCCCAGCATGCTCAAGCAGGTGGGCGTGGCCAAGACCGAGCCGGGCGACGAGAACAATCAGGACATCTCCAGCCTGGTCGGCAAGGTCGACATCCGCAAGCTCGAGACCTATGCGCAGGACGACCCGGACGCCTACAGCTACTCCGGCGGCCTCTGCCTGGCCAACCAGGGCCTGCTGGAATTCGTGGAAATGTTCAAGGCGCCGATCAAGGTGCTGCACCCGCTGCTGACCGCCACGCAGGAAGGCAACTACAAGGGCACCGAGGGCTTCGGCGCGATCCCCTTCGACGGCATCGTGCTGGCCCACAGCAACGAGAGCGAGTGGAAGACCTTCCGCAACAACAAGAACAACGAGGCCTTCCTGGACCGCATCTACATCGTCAAGGTGCCCTACTGCCTGCGCGTCAGCGAGGAGATCAAGATCTACGAGAAGCTGATCCGCGGCTCCAGCCTCGCCGACGCCAAGTGCGCCCCCGGCACGCTGAAGATGATGAGCCAGTTCGGCATCCTGACGCGCCTGAAGGAGCCCGAGAACTCCTCGCTGTTCAGCAAGATGCAGGTCTACGACGGCGAGAACCTCAAGGACACCGACCCGCGCGCCAAGAGCTACCAGGAGTACCGCGACTACGCCGGCGTCGATGAAGGCATGAGCGGCATCTCCACCCGCTTCGCCTACAAGATCCTGTCCAAGGTCTTCAACTTCGACAGCGCGGAAGTGGCCGCCAATCCGGTGCACCTGATGTACGTGCTGGAGCAGCAGATCGCCCGCGAGCAGTTCCCCACCGAGCTGGAGCAGAAGTACATCGCCTTCATCAAGGAGATGCTGGCGCCGCGCTATGCCGAGTTCATCGGCAAGGAGATCCAGACCGCCTATCTGGAGAGTTATTCCGAGTACGGCCAGAACATCTTTGATCGCTACGTGACCTACGCCGACTACTGGATCCAGGACCAGGAGTACCGCGACACCGACACCGGCGAGGTCTTCGACCGTTCGGCGCTGAACGCCGAGCTGGAGAAGATCGAGAAGCCCGCCGGCATCAGCAACCCGAAGGACTTCCGCAACGAGATCGTCAACTTCGTGCTGCGCGCCCGCGCCAGCAACGCCGGCAAGAACCCCTCGTGGACCAGCTACGAGAAGCTGCGCACGGTGATCGAGAAGAAGATGTTCTCCAACACCGAGGAACTGCTGCCGGTGATCAGCTTCAACGCCAAGGCCAGCGCCGACGAGGCCAAGAAGCACGAGGACTTCGTCAACCGCATGGTCGAGAAGGGCTACACGGCCAAGCAGGTGCGGCTGCTCTGCGAGTGGTATCTGCGCGTGCGCAAGAGCTCCTGAACGGCATGACTACGAAGGGTTCCGATGCTGCAGCAAATCATCGACCGCAGGCTTTCAGGGAAGAACAAGTCCGTCGGCAACCGTGAGCGCTTCCTGCGCCGACACAAGGAGCAGATCCGCGAAGCGGTGCGCCGGGCCGTGGACGGCCGCGGCATCCGCGACATGGAGCGCGGCGAGGAAGTCCGCATCCCGAAGCGCGACCTGAGCGAGCCCGCGTTCAATCATGGTGACGGCGGCGTGCGCGAGGTCGTGCGGCCCGGCAACACCGAGCACGTCAAGGGCGACCGCATCGCCAAGCCGCCGGGCGGCGGTGGTGGCGGAGGCGGCGGCAAGGCCAGCGATTCGGGCGAGGGCGAGGACGATTTCGTCTTCCACCTCACCAAGGAAGAGTTCATGCAGGTCTTCTTCGACGATCTGGCCCTGCCCAACCTCGAACGCACGCAGCTGGCCGAGACACCGGAGTGGAAGAGCCACCGCGCCGGCTTCACCAGCGACGGCACGCCGACCAATCTGCATGTCGTGCGCTCGATGCGCGGCGCACTCGGCCGGCGCATCGCGCTGGGCACCGACAAGCGCCGCGAGCTGCATGAGCTGGAGGAACGCCTGGCCCTGCTCAGGCACGAGGACCAGAGCGACTTCGAGACCCAGCGCATGCTGGCCGAGACGCTGGAACGCATCACCATCCTGAAGGCGCGCATCGGCGCCATCCCCTTCCTGGACCCGATCGACCTGCGCTTCCGCAACCGCGTGCGCGTGCCGGTGCCGACCAGCCGCGCCGTGATGTTCTGCCTGATGGACGTGTCCGGTTCGATGGACGAGTCGCGCAAGGACCTCGCCAAGCGCTTCTTCATCCTGCTCTACCTCTTCCTCACCCGGCACTACGACAAGATCGACGTGGTCTTCATCCGCCACCACACGCAGGCGCAGGAGGTGGACGAGCAGAACTTCTTCCACGCCACCGAGACCGGCGGCACTGTCGTCTCCTCGGCGCTGGTGCTGATGGAGGAGATCATCCGCGCGCGCTACCCGCGTAGTGAATGGAACATCTACGGCGCCCAGGCCAGCGACGGCGACAACTGGCACCACGACAGCGGCCGCTGCCGCGAGATGCTGGCCGACAAGATCCTGCCCTTGTGCCGCTACTTCGCCTATGTGCAGGTAGCCGAGCAGGAGCAGAACCTGTGGGAGGAATACAGCAAGCTCTCCGGCGAGGTGAAGCACTTCGCGATGCGCAAGGCCGTCGAGGTGGCGCAGATCTATCCGGTCTTCCGCGAGCTGTTCAAGAAGGAAGGAGCGACCGCATGAGCGTCGGAGACATGATCAAGCCGCGCCCGCGCGCGATCCAGCAGCTGCCCTCCCCCAGCGACTGGACTTTCGAGCTGATCAACGACTACCACGAGGTGATCCGCCGCACCGCCGAGAGCTACGGCCTGGACACCTACCCGAACCAGCTCGAGGTCATCACCGCCGAGCAGATGATGGATGCCTACGCCTCCGTCGGCATGCCGGTGAACTACCGCCACTGGAGCTACGGCAAGGAGTTCATCGCCACCGAGCGCAACTACAAGCGCGGCCAGATGGGCCTGGCCTACGAGATCGTCATCAACTCCGAGCCCTGCATCGCCTACCTGATGGAAGAGAACACGATGGCCATGCAGGCCCTCGTGATTGCCCACGCCTGCTACGGGCACAACAGCTTCTTCAAGGGCAACTACCTGTTCCGCATGTGGACCGATGCGTCCTCGATCATCGACTACCTGGTCTATGCCAAGAACTTCGTCGCCGAGTGCGAGGAGCGCCATGGCGTCGACGCCGTCGAGCAGATCCTGGACTCCTGCCACGCGCTGATGAACCAGGGCGTGGACCGCTACCGCCGCCCGTCCAAGCTCTCGCTGGCGCAGGAGCGCGCCCGCCTGATCGAGCGCGAGGCCCATGCCCAGCAGCAGGTCAACGACCTGTGGCGCACGCTGCCGCGCAAGGCCGCCGCCGAGGCCGAGGCCTCCTCGAACACGCGCCGCTTTCCCGAGGAGCCGCAGGAGAACATCCTCTACTTCATCGAGAAGAACGCCCCGCTGCTGGAGCCCTGGCAGCGCGAGATCGTGCGCATCGTGCGCAAGATCGCGCAGTACTTCTATCCGCAGCGCCAGACCCAGGTGATGAACGAGGGCTGGGCCACCTTCTGGCACCACCGGCTGCTCAACACCATGTACGACGACGGCTATCTGTCCGACGGCATGATGATCGAGTGGCTGAAGTCGCACACCAACGTCGTGGCCCAGCAGCCGATGGCCAACCTGAACCCGTATGCGCTCGGTTTCGCGATGTACACCGACATCAAGCGCATCTGCGAGAAGCCCACCGACGAGGACCGCCTGTGGTTCCCCGACATCGCCGGCAAGCCCTGGCTGCCGACGCTGGACCACGCGATGCGCAACTTCAAGGACGAGAGCTTCATCGGCCAGTACCTGAGCCCGACGCTGATGCGCGAGTTCCGCCTGTTCTCGATCGTCGACGACGAGCAGGAGCGCGAGTACCTGATCTCGGCCATCCACGACGAGTCCGGCTACCAGCACGTGCGCCAGGCCCTGTCGCGCCAGTACGACCTGAGCTCCCGCGAGCCCAATATCCAGGTCTGGAACGTCAACCTGCGCGGCGACCGTTCACTGACCTTGCGCCACACCCAGCACAACAACCGCCCGCTCAACGACGACGCCCACGAGGTGCTCAAGCATGTGGCGCGGCTGTGGGGCTTCGGCGTGCAGATGGAGAGCGTCAACGACCGCGGCGACACGACCCAGCGCTGGAGCGTGCCCGCGCCCGATCACTGATCAATCAAGCGGCGAAGATCTTCCCGGGGTTCATGATGTCGTGAGGGTCCATCGCGGCCTTCAGCGTGCGCATCAGGTCCACCGCCGCGGGGCCGGCCTCGTCGACCAGGAAGGCCTGCTTGTGCAGGCCGATGCCGTGCTCGCCGGTGCAGGTGCCTTCCATCCGCAGCGCCCGTGCCACCATCTGGTGGCTCAGCCGCTCGGCCGTCTCGCGCTCCTGGGGCTTGTGCGGGTCGAGCAGATAGCCGAGGTGGAAGTTGCCGTCGCCGACATGGCCGACCAGGAAGTACGGCAGCCCGGCCGCCTCCACTTCCTTCACCGACTCGTTGATCGACTCCGCCAGTCTCGATATCGGCACACATGTGTCGGTCGTGACACAGCGGCAGCCCGGCCGGGTCTGCAGCGCGGACAGGTAGGCGTGGTGGCGTGCGGTCCACAGCCGCGTGCGGGCCTCCGGCGTCGTCGCCCATTCGAAGTCCTCGCCATCGAAGTCACGGGCGATCTCCTGCACCAGTCGCGCCTGCTCGTCGACGGCGTTCTCCGTGCCGTGGAACTCCATCAGCAGCATCGGCGCCTCGCGCAGGCCCAGCCGGTCGTGCGCGTTGACAGCGCGCACGGTGTTCGCATCCAGCAGCTCGCAGCGGGCGATCGGCACGCCCATCTGGATGATCTGGATCGTCGTGCGCACCGCCGCGTCGATGCTCGGGAAGAAGCACACCGCCGCCGACACCGCCTCCGGCAGCGGATAGAGCCTCAGCGTTACCTCGCAGATCACACCCAGCGTGCCCTCGCTGCCCACGTAGAGCCGCGTCAGGTCGTAGCCGGCGCTGCTCTTGCGCGCGCGGCTGCCGGTGTGCAGTAGCTGGCCCTGCGGCGTCACCACGGTCAGGCCCAGCACGTTCTCGCGCATCGTGCCGTAGCGCACCGCGTTCGTGCCGCTGGCGCGGGTGGCCGCCATGCCGCCCAGGCTGGCGTCCGCGCCCGGGTCGATCGGGAAGAACAGGCCCTGATGACGTAACTCGTTATTCAGCTGGTTGCGGGTCACGCCGGCCTGCACGGTCACCGTCAGGTCCTCGGCATTGACGCGCAGGATCGCGTTCATCCGCGACACGTCCAGGCTCACCCCGCCCTGCACCGCCAGCAGATGGCCCTCCAGCGAGGAGCCGGCGCCGTACGGAATCACCGGCACCCGGTGCTCGTGCGCCTGGGTCAGCACGAAGGCGACCTCCTCGTTGTTCTGGGCGAACACGACGGCCTCCGGCGGCGGCACGTCGAACACCGATTCGTCGCGGCCGTGCTGCTCGCGCACCGCCAGCGCCGTCGAGCAGCGCTCACCGAAGCGTGCCTTCAGCGCGGCCAGCATCCCGGCAGGCATCGGGCGCGGGGCAAGGACAGGCGGCTGCACGGCGGTCATGACGGTCTTCTCCCAGAACAAGCCGACCGATTCTGCACCAGCAGCCCCGGCGATATAGTGCCTCATGGCCAATCGACTCTCACAGATCGCAACCCGCACCGGCGACGATGGCACCACCGGCCTCGGCGACGGCAGCCGCGTGCCCAAGGACCATCTGCGCATCCAGGCCATCGGCGACGTCGACGAGCTGAACTCCAACCTCGGCGTGCTGCTGGCCGAGCCGCTGCCCGGCGGCGTGCGCGAGCTGCTGGTGACGATCCAGCACGAGCTGTTCAACCTCGGCGGCGAGCTGTCGATGCCCGGCTACGAGCTGCTGAAGATGGATGCCGTGCTGCGCCTGGACGAAGCGCTGGCCGAGCACAACGCCGAGCTGCCGCGGCTCAAGGAGTTCATCCTCCCTGCCGGCACCCGCAGCGCGGCCATCGCCCACGTCTGCCGCACCGTCGCCCGCCGCGCCGAGCGCGCCGTCATCACGCTGGCCCAGGCCAAGACCATCAACGCCGCCCCGCGCCAGTACCTGAACCGGCTCTCCGACCTGCTCTTCGTGCTGTCCCGCGTGCTCAACCGCGCCAACCTGGACGGCCTCGGCGGCGACGACGTCTACTGGAACAGCGAGCGGCTGAAGCGCCAGGAGGCGGACGAAAGCTAACTGAGCTTCTCAGCGGCATCCCGGAGCCGCTTCGCATAGGCCCGCGCTAGGTCCGCCGGCGCCTGCACGTCGACCTGGCCGGCGTGGCGCAGCAGGTCCATCAGCAGCTCGGTCGCATCGACGAAGGGCACCTCCAGCCGGAAGCGCCCGTCGCCCAGCCACTCGCCCTTCTGCGCCGGGTGCCATTCCTCGCGCGACACCCACTGCGCCGCCTCCGCGCTGAACACCAGCGTCGCGCGCCGCGCCTGACTGCCCGCGAAGATGCCGTAGCCCTGGTCCAGCTCCGACTCCAGCTGGCGCGAGGGCACCGTCTTGGCCTTCTCGTCGAGCAGCTGCGCATCGGCCAGCGCATCGAGCGCAAAGCGCCGGAAGCCGTCGCTGCGGTGGCACCAGGCATCGAGATACCAGGTGTTCCGGTAGTGGACCAGGCGCTGCGGCGAGACGACGCGCCAGTCTTCCTTGCCCGCTGCCGTGCCGCCGCGCTTGCGATAGTCCAGTCGCAGCCGCTGGCGCTTCACCACCGCGCTGCCCACGGTCTCGAAGTGTTCTGACGGCACACGCCGCCGCGCCGTGCTGATCAGCTTCACACGCTGCGTCAGCTCGCGGGCCTCGGCCTCGTCGGCGCCCATCATGCCGGTCAGCTTGTCGAACATCGGCGCCAGGTGACGGCTCAGCAGGCCCTCCTCGTCGAGGCCGGCGAGCATCTGGTGCATCGTCAGCAAGGCGTGCAGTTCCTTCTCGCTGAACCACACGCCCGGCAGCTCGTGGCGGCCGCCCTGCCACTGCTGGCCGAAGCGGTAGCCGTTCTCGTCGGCGTCGTAATCGATCGGCGCATCCATGCGCTCGCGCAGGTAGGCCAGGTCGCGTTTCAGCGTGGCCGGAGACACCTCCAGCGCCTCCTTCAGGTCCTTGAAGCTCACGCAGCCGCGCGAGCGGATCATCATTTCGATCTTGTAGAAGCGTTCGGTGCGATCCATCGGAATCTGCTGGCTCATGCCTTGAGCTACCTGGATCCCAAACTGTGCCACACAGCGTCACCAAGGAGCACGACATGGCACCGATCGCGAATGCAGCCGTCCTGGTTCAAGAGCAGCAGCAGGCCGCACCGGCCCAGCTGGAGCTGGGCATCACCGCCCTGCCCGCCGATGCCGGCCAGGGCTGGGCCATCGGCCGCGACTACGCCCGGCACGGCCTGACCCCGCCACCGGAGCACCAGTTCGCCGAGTCGCCGCTGCGCCAGGGCTGGCTGGCCGGGCAGAAGCTGTTCGCCGGCCACACGCTGCCCGCGCGCCGCCGCACGTCGCTGTGGCTGCAGCTGCGCACCCATGCCTGGGCCCGCGGCCGCGGCTTCGATGACTTCCAGCTCAACGCCCACTACTTCAGGCAGATCGATGCCGAGCTCTGCCCGATCACCCGCCTCCCGCTCAACGACCGGCGCGGCGACCCGCAGTCACGCTCGATCGATCGCGTCCGCAATGAACTCGCCTACGAAGCCGGCAACCTGGTCGTGATCAGCCAGGCTGCCAATGCGACCAAGGGCAGGATGGACCATGCGGCCGCCCTTGCCGTGGCACGGCGCCTGGACGACGGCGAGCGCAAGGACGGCCTCGGCGCCACCGAATGGCAGCGCCTGGCCGCGCTGATCAGCTACGCAACGCCGATGGCGCACGAGGCCGCTGCGCAGTTGCCGCTGGCCGTGCTGCCGCCGAGCCGCCTGCGCCTGTGCAATCCCATCCAGGCGCTGCAGGCCCTCATCACGCGCCAGCTCGGCACGCCCGGCTGGAGCCAGCGCCTGGCCCGGCTGGAAGCCTGGCTGCCGGGTGACGACAGCCGCGCCGATTTCAATCGCTTCATCCTGGCCCTGGCGCCGCGGATGCTGCTGGTCAACAAGATGCAGGGCGAGCCGCTGCGCGTGCGCCATGCGCTGGAAGACGCCTGGCAGCAGCCGCTGATACTCAAGCGCTGGACGCGCTTCGCGCAGGGCCTGGATGCCACCCGGGCCGACGCGCTGCTGCACAAGGCGGTCGAACTGGGGCTGGCACGCGGCCTGCGCGTGCTCCAGCACGAGGACGACGAACTCAGCCCGGCAGGCCGACGCTGATGCGCTGCAGCGACCCGCTCTGGTCCTGCAGCGCGACGTGGTAGCCGCGCGCGCCGAACCAGTCCGCCCAATGCTGGGCCAGACCCTTGTTCGGCAGCCATGGACCGGTGCGGTCCATCTCGACGCGGTAGCCTTTTCGTTCGTAGAAAACGACCCGCCACATGCCTTCGGCGAGTCCCCTGCTGGTTCTGTTCATGTCGGCCGCCAATATACGGGAGCTAACGCTAGGTTTCAGCGGGGTCAGGTCTGAAGCGAAGCGTAAAACTCATCACTTCCGAGCAGTCTGCAAGCAGGCTTTCCGCGCCGTGAAAAGCGCCGTTCGAAGCTCGCACGCAACTGCCCGCAATCGCTGACCAGCAGCGCCGCCCTGCCCGCCTCGGCCAGCGCCAGCGCAGGCTGCGAACGCGCCACCGGCACCGCCGGCACGGCCTGCGCATAGGGCAGGAAATCGGCCAGCACTTCGTGCCGCTCTTCTTCCGAGAGTTTCAGCGCCGGGCAGGCCAGCGCCCGCATCAGCGCCTGCGCGCCCTCGGCATCGATCAGCGGCCGGCAGCGGCCTTGCTGCCAGGCCTGGCGCAGCGCCTTGGCGCGCTCGTCGCCCAGCAGCAGTGAGCGCAACAGGGTCGCCGTGTCGAACACGACGGCAGGGCTGGCCACGCGCGTGCCGCTCATCGCGCGGTGCGCGCCGAGGCGGTTTTCTTCGCAGGCCGGGTCTGCCCGGTTTTTGTTGTACGCGTCGGCGCCGGCCTGGACCAGTTCAGCGCCTTCTCCACGGCTTTCTCGTCGATCGCCAGTTCGGCCAGCTTGGCGCGCACGGCGTCGCCTCGCTGGATGCGCACCGGCGTCAGCACGATCTGCCCGGTTTTCGTGGCCTCCACTTCGAAATATTGCACGGGCCCGAGGGGTTCTGTGACGCTTTTCGGCAGCGTCAACTGGTTCTTGGAAGTCAGCTTGGCCAGTACGGTGGAGGACATCAAGGATTCAAGGAAAGGTCTATGCAAGGGGACGCGACTTTAACCGCTCCTTGCTTCCTTACTTCCTTGCTTTCGGCGATTCCTCGCGCAAGGAAGCAAGACCTGACCCCGGGCTGTGTACGGACGTAAAAAAACCGGCCTGGGCCGGTTTTCATTTGTGCTGCGCACGGGCTGATGATCAGACCAGCGACCGATGCAGCCGCAGTTCCTCCAGCCGCGTACCGCCGACCTCGGTGGTCTTGGCGCTGCCCAGTTCGCGCTTGAAGCCGGCCTTCTCGAAGAAGCTCAGGCCGCGGTCGTTGCGCAGGTAGGTCCACAGCGTGACCTTGGTGCAGCCCTCTTCCTGCAGCCCGTCGCGGGCGGCGTCCCACAGGGCCAGGCCCACGCCCTTGTCCCAGTGCACCGGGTTGGCGTACAGCGCCCAGATCTCGCCGGTGGTGGAGGGCGTGCCCTTGTCGCGCGAACGGTCGAAGCCGACGAAGCCCATCAGCTGGTTGTCGATGTGGGCCACGAACACCTGGGGCTCGCACAGGTCGATCGCCTCGCGCCAGAAAGCCTGGCGCTTCTGCACCGACAGCGCGTCAAGCGTCGCATCGGGCAGCAGGCCCTTGTAGGCATCCTGCCAGGCCGCGACATGGATCTCGGCGATGCCTTTGGCATCGCGCAACGTGGCGGGGCGAACCTGAATACTCATACGCGGAAACGAACTCGATCTGTCAAAACGAAAGGGCAGGATTTTCCCTGGCATTCGCCCAAGGCGGTGCCCTTGACAGCACGATTTTTTCGAGTCTCTACCCGTGCCGGCGGCCGGCGGGGTACTTCAGCGCATTCATCGCCAGCTTGCGTTCCACGGCGGCAGGCACGTCGACGCCGGCCCGGTCGGCGATCTGCATCAGGTACAGCAGCACGTCCGCGATCTCCTCGCCCAGGTGCTGGTGCCGCGGCGCATCGTCGGCAATCGCCAGCGACTGCTCCGGCGTCATCCACTGGAAGATCTCCACCAGCTCGCCCGCTTCCACCACCATCGCCATGGCCAGGTTCTTGGGCGTCAGGAAGGGCTGCCAGTCCCGCTCGGTGGCGAAGTCGCGCAGCCGCTGCTGCAGTTGTGCGATATCCAGAGTGGTGGGCGAATTCGGGTCCATCACGGCAAGTGTGGCACGCCCCCTGCCCCGGCCTGCCCGGCTTTCTTCTTATTCAATGCATTTCAATTTTATAAATTGGTAGTACTTGTAGGAGCCCGGGCCTCGCTGTGGACAAGCGGACTTTCTTCAAGCCCGACAGTCACTTGCGCCTCGCCAAAGCCTGTGGGCGCGACCCCGGATTGGATGCGGATGGCCAGACAACAAGTACCGTCCCGCCGCTCGCGCTGTGGACAAGCACCTGCTTGCTCCTTTCTTTTCCACAAGCTTGTCCAGCCGCGGCTGACTTGTCACGGCGGTGACACGTTCCGTCGCCGAGCCGCTACAAACAAGTGCAAACTAGCGGCCCTTGTGCTGCTTCGCGGGGCGAAAACGCAGACACTCGCACCATTAGCGATCGCTAGGGTTCGGGACCTCGATCGAATATTCCCTCACCCGACAGCACCCTCTCTAGGAGACATCCGATGCGTCATTTCAAATCCACGCTGCTCGCGCTGGCGACCAGCCTGGCCCTCGTCGCCTGCGGCGGCGGCAGCTCGGCCGACACCACGCCGCGCGCCCAGGTCGGCTCGGTCAAGGTCTTCGGTGACAGCCTGGCCGACTCCGGCACCTACGGCTACAAGTTCACCCTGCAGGCCAGCGACAGCCAGATCTACCCCGAGCGCATCGCCGCCGCCTACGGCAAGACCCTGTGCCCGTACTACAAGGCCACCGGCGCCAACAGCTTCGTGCTGAACCCGACCGCCGGCTGCACCAACTACGCGATCGGCGGCGGTCGCGTCAACTTCGCCAGCAATCCGGGCGACTTCCGTGACGTGACCGTGCAGCTCGCCGCGGCTGGCGCCACCGGCTTCGCCGCCACCGACCTGGCCATCATCGACGGCGGCGGCAACGACGCGGCCGACCTGATCAGCGCCTTCCTGGTCGCGGGCACCGCCACCGACCCGACTGCTGCCAACATCCGCGGCCTGCTGGCCTCGCTGGGCGTCACCCCCGCCAGCCTGGACACCGCCGGCCTGAGCACCGCCGGTGGCGCCTACATGACCAAGCTGGCCGATCGCCTCGCTGCCTCGGTCACCACCAACGTGCTGGGCAAGGGCGCGACCCAGGTCGTGATCCTGAACCTGCCGGCCATCACCAAGACGCCCAAGTTCCAGATGGTCCTGGCCAGCATCAAGGCTGCCAAGGGCGCGGACGTGGCGACCCAGCTGGAAGCGCTGTTCAACCAGTGGATCGGCGCCTACAACACCGAGCTGGCCGCCAAGTTCGCCAGCGAGCCCAAGGTCGTCGTCGTCGACTTCTACACCTCCTTCCTCGATGAAGTCGCCAGCCCGGCCCAGTTCGGCCTGACCAACGCCACGACGCCGGCCTGCCCGGCCGTCGGCGTGGGCTCGGACGGCCTGCCTACCTACGACTTCCCGCACTGCACCACCGCGTCCCTGTCGGCGAATGTCCCGACCGGCGCCAGTGGCGGTGCCAACTGGTGGCAGACCTACGCCTTCTCCGACAGCTTCCACCCGACGCTGTACGGCCACCAGCTGGTCTCCCAGCTGATCTCGAAGAGCCTGGCCATCAAGGGCTGGCTGTAAGCCGGCGGCGACATTAGGAGCAAGAACCCATGATCAAGAAGACTCTTCTCAGCCTCGCCGTCGCTGCCCTGGCTTGCGGCGCTGCCCAGGCCCAGACGGCCGGCAGCTTCATCGTGCGCCTGGGCGCCACGCAGATCACGCCGCATGTGGACAGCGGCGACCTGAGCGCGCCCAGCCTGGTCGGCACCAAGATCGATGTCCGCAAGGACACCCGCGCCACCGGCGGCATCACCTGGATGTGGACGGACAACATCTCGATCGACCTGCCGATCGGTCCGGCCTTCGAGCATGACGTGGTCGGCGCCGGCGCCATCGCCGGCACCGGCAAGCTGGGCACCGTCAAGTCCCTGCCCGTCACGCTGCTGGCGCAGTACCGCTTCGGCGAGGCCAAGAGCACCTTCCGCCCCTACGTCGGCGCCGGCTTCACCTACGCCCGCTTCTACGACAGCAAGGCCACCGCCGCGCTGTCGGGCCTGACCGGCGGCACGCCGTCCAACCCGACGACGCTCTCGATGAAGAACGCCGGCGGCGCCAGCGCCCAGCTGGGCCTGGCGGTCAACCTGGGCGGCCGCTGGAGCGCCGACGTCTCGGTGATGAAGGTCTTCATCAAGACCACCGGCCAGCTGTCGACCGGCCAGACCATCGACGCCACGCTCAATCCCACGGCCGTGCAGCTGGGTGTCGGCTACGCCTTCTGAGGCCTTCCGACTCGATCAAAGGCGCCCCGCGGGGCGCCTTTTTCATGCCGGATCTGCAATTCCACTTATGCAATTCCCCTCATCGCATTGAGCCGAAACGGGCGGGATGATGGCGGCGACCGCATAACGATGGAGACGCACGTGGCTGCTTCCAAACCCCCTCTCTACAAGTCCCTGTACGTCCAGGTCCTCGTGGCCATCGCCATCGGCGTGCTGCTGGGCCACTTCTATCCGAAGGTCGGCGCGGACATGAAGCCGCTTGGCGACGCCTTCATCAAGCTGATCAAGATGCTGATCGCGCCGATCATCTTCTGCACCGTCGTCGTCGGCATCGCCGGCATGGAGGACATGAAGAAGGTCGGCAAGACCGGCGGCCTGGCGCTGCTGTACTTCGAGATCGTCTCGACGGTGGCGCTGATCATCGGCCTGGTGATCGTCAACCTGGTGCAGCCCGGCGCCGGCATGAACATCGACCCGAGCACGCTCGACACCAAGGGCATCGCCTCGTTCACCGAGAAGGGCAAGCTGGGCACGACGGTCGACTTCCTGCTCGCCATCATCCCCAACACCTTCATCGACGCCTTCGCCAAGGGCGAGATGCTGCAGGTGCTGCTGATCGCCGTGCTGTTCGGCTTCGCGCTGCACCGCTTCGGCGGCCGCGGCACGCTGGTGTTCGACTTCATCGAGAAGAGCTCGCACGTGCTGTTCTCGATCATCGGCATGATCATGAAGCTGGCCCCGATCGGCGCCTTCGGCGCGATGGCTTTCACCATCGGCAAGTACGGCGTCGGCTCGCTGGTGCAGCTGGGCCAGCTGATGGCCTGCTTCTACATCACCTGCCTGCTGTTCATCTTCATCGTGCTGGGCACCATCGCGCGGATGACCGGCTTCTCGATCTGGAAGTTCATCAAGTACATCCGCGAGGAACTGCTGATCGTGCTGGGCACCTCGTCCTCCGAGTCGGTGCTGCCGCGCATGATGGCCAAGCTGGAGAACCTCGGCGCCAAGAAGAGCACCGTCGGTCTCGTGATCCCGACCGGCTACTCCTTCAACCTGGACGGCACCTCCATCTACCTGACGATGGCCGCCATCTTCATCGCCCAGGCCACCAACACGCCGCTGTCGCTGATGCAGGAGCTGACGCTGCTGGCGGTGCTGCTGCTGACCTCCAAGGGCGCCTCGGGCGTGACCGGCAGCGGCTTCATCGTGCTGGCCGCCTCGCTGAATGCGGTGGGCCATGTGCCGGTCGAAGGCCTGGCGCTGATCCTGGGCATCGACCGCTTCATGAGCGAGGCCCGCGCGCTAACCAACCTGGTCGGCAACGGCGTGGCCACGGTGGTGGTGGCCAAGTGGACCGGCGACCTGGACGTCGAGCGCATGAAGAGCCAGCTGGACAATCCGTCCTCGATGGAGCCGGAGCAGGTGCTGGACCAGAAGGAAGCGCACATGGCCGTGTAAGGCCGGTGCCGGTGGCGGCGACTGCACAGGCATGATGAAGACGAAGATCAAGCCTGTTGTCGCCGTCGCCCTGCTGCTGCTCAACCTGGGCCTCGCCCAGGCCGATGCAGGGAGCTGCATGGCCCGCTCCGGGCCCACCGTGCCGCCGCTGGTGGAGCTCTATACCTCCGAGGGCTGCAACTCCTGCCCGCCGGCTGACCGCTGGCTCAGCGGGCTCAAGGCCAGGCGGCCCGATGCGATCGCCGCGGCCTTCCATGTCGACTACTGGGACCGCCTCGGCTGGAAGGATCGCTTCGCCAGCCCGGCGTACACCGAGCGGCAGCAGCAGACGCAAGCCTGGTCCGGCGCACGCTTCGCCTACACACCGCAGATCATCGTCAATGGGCGCGACTGGCATGGCGGCAGCGAACTACCTGCCCCCTCGCCAGCCGGTGTCGCCCTCGTCCTGCAGCGCCACGATGGCGACAAGGTGAGCGTCGATCTCCGCCCGCTGAGCGGCTCGCCCGCCAAGGTCCAGCTCTGGTGGGCCGCCGTCGAGGACGGGCACCAATCGCAGGTCAAGGCCGGCGAGAACCAGGGTTCGCTGCTCAGGCACGACGACGTGGTGCGCGACTACGCGCGGCTCCCGGCGGGCGGGCCGGAGCAGTCCTGGCAGGTGAAGCTCGCGCCGGCCGAGGCCGGTCATGCGCGGCGACTGGTGGTCGTGGCGGTCGACCCCTCGAACGGCCGCGTGCTGCAGGCCGTCGAACTTGGCTGTTAGCCCCGTCCTCAGTCGATGCCGATGACCTTGTGCATCTGCACCGAGAGGCGCCACTGCGGATGCTCCATGCAGTAGGCCACCGCCTCCTTCGTGTGCTGCGCCTTCAGGATGCTGTCCATCGGCTGCAGGAAGAAGTGATCGAACGCCAGCCCGGCGAAGCGCTCCGGCCGGGCCAGCGGCTGCGGCCAGACCAGCTTCAGCTCGTTGCCCTTCGTCAGCACGATCTCGCTGTCCGCCTTGGGGCTGACGCAGATCCAGTCCAGGCCTTCGGGCGCCGGCTGGGTGCCATTGGTCTCCACGGCGATCTCGAAGCCGCGGGCGTGCAGCGCGTCGATCAGGGGCTTGTCCAACTGCAGCAAGGGCTCGCCGCCGGTGCAGACGACATAGGGCTTGCCGCCCGGGCCGGCCGGCCACTTTGATGCGATCGCCTCGGCCAGCGCCTCGGCCGTGGCGAACTTGCCGCCACCCTGCCCGTCGGTCCCGACGAAGTCCGTATCGCAGAAAGTGCAGACGGCTGAAGCGCGATCCTCCTCGCGCCCGTTCCACAGATTGCAGCCGGCGAAGCGGCAGAAGACCGAAGCCCGGCCTGCCTGCGCCCCCTCGCCCTGCAAGGTATAGAACATTTCCTTGACTGCGTAGCTCATACCGGAATCAGCTCCTCCGAAGCGGCCAGGCTGACGATGGACCCGCAGCCCCGCGTCTCGTACATGTCCACCCGGTCGATCTGCGGCAGCACCGCGCGGCCCTTGGCCAGCACCCAGCCGGCCAGGCTCGCCGTGTCGCCGTCGGGCAGGTCGGCGATCTCGTACAGCGGCCGGTGGTCGATGGCCTTGAAGATCGGATCGAACAGCGTCTTCACGTCACCGAAGTCCACCGTCCAGCCGTGCACCGCGTCCAGCGGCGCGTTCAGGTGCAGGCGCAGCGTGTAGGTGTGGCCGTGGATGCCGCGCAGCGGGCTGCCCTCAGGCGCGCGCTTCAGTTGGATCGCACTGTCCAGCGTCATTTCCTTCCAGATCCGGTAGCTGGCGCCGTCGAAGTTGGCGCCGCAGGAGCCGGTCTCGTACACGGTGATCCAGGACAGGGCCGGCAGCTGGGGCTTCAGCCGCTCCCACAGCCAGGAGGAGATGATCTCGCTGGTCGGGTTGGCCAGGCCCTCGATGCCGTTCAGGCACTGGTAGTTCAGCATCATGTGGAACGGCGCCCACATCTCGTCCAGGTGGTCGTAGTCCACCGCCATCGCCTCGCCATCGCCCAGGCCCTGGCGGGCATGGATGATCACCTCGAAGCCATGGCCGTGCATGCGGCCGCACTTGTGGCCGGCCGGCACGTTCGGCAGCTGGTGCGCCGCCTGGAAGCGGTAGCGACGCCAGACATGGGCCACGCCCTCGGCATCGAGATCCACGCCCTCATGGCCGGTGCTCTGGATGCCCACCTGCTGGATGCCGGGGACGCCCAGCTCCGATTCCAGACGGTGCCGGATCCAGCGGGCGAGGTTCTCGTCGGTCGGCTCGGGCAGGGTCTCGTTCAGCAGCGCGTAGTCCAGCGGCGCCACGGCCTTCTCCAGCCGGGTGCGCAGTTCCTCGACTTCTCCACCCGGGAACGGCGCCCAGCCGGCCGGCAGCGCGGCCCGCACGGTGGCGAAATAGCTGTGCCCGTGCAGGCGGTGGCTGCGGTGCGCGGCGGGCAGCGAGGGGATCCGGCAGGCGGATTCAAAGCCGCAGGACGCGCTGTGGATCGTCGTCTGGGAATTCATCGGAAACAGGGGAGGGTCGAACACGCCAGTGTGACATGGCCTCGCTTGGCAATGCCACCCGCGGGTCTTGTTCTCTTTTCTCCTTATCTTCCTTATATCTTTAGTAGTTGTAATAGGACGCGGCCGGTTTCTGTGGGCAAGCTGGTTTTTCCCAGGCCTGACAGGCACTTGGCTCGCGGCCAAGGCTGTGGATCGGCCGCCGGCAAGACCGGGAGCCGGAATGAACAAGTCGCAGGGGCCGCGCCGGCGTGTGGACAATCGGGCGCTTGTTCGAGAACTGTCCACAGCCTTGTCCATGCCGCAGCTCCTCAGCCTCAATACCGCCCGCATCGCCCCGCTGCCCACCGACCAGGGCACGGTGCCCAGTGGCATCCGCAAGCAGCCGCGCGAGGGCGCCGTCGCGGTCATGCCGATCGGCCTGGAGGGCGACGAGCAGGCCGACCCCAGCGTCCACGGCGGCCTGGCCAAGGCGGTCTACGCCTACCCGTCCGAGCACTACGGCTTCTGGCAGACGGTGCGTGCCCAGTCCGGCGCCGCCGACTGGGGCCAGGTCTTGCCCGCGGGCAGCCTGGGCGAGAACCTGACCCTGTCCGGCCTGCTGGAGATCGATGCCTGGATCGGCGACCGGCTGCGCTTCGAGAACGGCTGCGAGCTGGCCGTCAGCGAGCCGCGCTATCCCTGCTTCAAGTTCAACGCGGTGATGGGCTTCAAGCAGGCCGCCAAGCTGATGATGCAGAGCGGCTGGTGCGGCTTCTACCTGAGCGTGATCCGTCCCGGGACGCTCAGCGCCGGCGAGCGCTTCGAAGTGATCCCGGGCCCGCGCGAGGTGGGCATCCGGGAACTCTTCAAGGCGAAGACGGCGGGCAAGTCTTAGGCGGCCAACGCGGGATAGTCCACGTAGCCCTTGGCGTCGCCACCGTACAGCGTGGCCTGGTCCAGCGCCTGCAGCGGCGCGTTGAGCTTGAGCCGGCGCACCAGGTCCGGGTTGGCGATGTAGGCGCGGCCGAAGGCCACCATGTCCGCCTGGCCATCCGCCACGGCGCCGATCGCCATCTCGCGGGTGTAGCCGTTGTTGGCGATGTACGGGCCGGCGAAGGCACGCCGCAGCGCCTGGTAGTCGAACGGGGCCACGTCGCGCGGGCCGCCGGTCTGGCCTTCGACCACATGCAGGAAGGCCAGCTTCAGCGGGGCCAGCTGGCGTGCCACGTGTTCGAACAGTGCCTGCGCGTTGCTGTCCTGGCCGATGTCGTTGGACGGCGTGACCGGCGACAGGCGCAGGCCCGTGCGGCCGGCGCCGATCTCGGCAGCGACGGCGGTCATCACCTCGACCAGCAGGCGCGCGCGGTTCTCGATCGAGCCGCCATAGGCGTCGGTGCGGTCGTTGATGCTGTCGCGCAGGAACTGGTCGAGCAGGTAGCCGTTGGCGCTGTGCACCTCGACGGCATCGAAGCCGGCTTCCATCGCGCAGCGCGCCGCGTGCACGTAGGAGGCGACCACGCCCGGCAGTTCCTCGGTCTTCAGCGCGCGCGGGGCGGAGACGTCGACGAAGCCCTCGGCGGTGAAGGTCTTGCCGGCGGCCGGCTTGTCGCTGGACGACAGCGGCGCCGCGCGATCCGGCTGGAAGCTCACGTGCGAGATGCGGCCCACGTGCCACAGCTGCACGGCGATCTTGCCGCCTTCGGCGTGGACGGCGTCAGTGACCCGCTTCCAGGCGGCGATCTGCTCGGGCGTGTGGATGCCCGGGGTGTCCAGATAGCCCTGGCCGTCGGCGGTGATCTGCGTGCCCTCGCTGACGATCAGGCCGGCGCTGGCGCGCTGGCGGTAGTACTCGACGGCGATGTCGCCCGGCAGCAGGCCGCGCGAGCGGCTGCGCGTCAACGGGGCCATGACGATGCGGTTGGCCAGCTGCAGGTCGCCGATGCGGATGGGGTCGAACAGTTGGGGCATGGTGGTTCTTGTATCGTGGGCACGAATGAGAGGGAGGTCGCGATCGTAAGGTGACGCGACGGACCGATTGATCCGAGGGGGCTCTGCAGGAATGGACGATTTCGGGTATGCACGCCGGCTGCTGCTGCTGGGCGCCGCCACTGTCGCAACCGGCGCGCGAGCGCAGCCGGTGCTGCGCGTGGGGCCGGGCCGCGCGATCAAGACCCTGGCCGCCGCGGCGCGGCTGGCGCGGGACGGCGCGGTGGTGCAGGTCGATGCTGGCGACTACCTGGCCGACGTGGCCAGCTGGACCCAGCAAGACCTGACCCTGCGGGCCGTGGGCGGCCGGGTGACGATGATCGCTGCCGGCGCCTCCGCCCAGGGCAAGGGCATCTTCGTCTGCGCCGGCGAGCGCATGCGCATCGAGGGTTTCGACTTCGTCGGCGCCCGCGTTCCCGATGCCAACGGCGCCGGCATCCGCCTGGAGAAGGGTTCGCTGACCCTGGTCGACTGCGGCTTCCGCGACAACGAGAGCGGCCTGCTGACCTCCAACGATCCGAACACCCGGCTGATGATCGAGAACTGCGACTTCGGCCCCATCGTGCGAGGCGAAGGCCAGACCCATAACCTCTATGTCGGACGGATCGCCCTGCTCAAGGTCACCGGCAGCTATTTCCACCACGGCCGCCTGGGCCACCTGCTGAAGAGCCGCGCCGCGGTCAACCACATCTTCTGCAACCGCCTCACCGACGAGATCGGCGGCGAGGCCAGCTACGAGCTGGAGTTCCCCAACGGCGGCCAGGCCCTGGTCGTAGGCAACCTGATCCAGCAGAGCAGCACCACGCAGAACAAGGTCATCGTCTCCTACGGCGCCGAGGGCTTCGCCTGGCCGCTGCAGGAGCTGCAACTGGTCAACAACACGATCATCGACCAGTTGCCCCACGGTGGCACCTACCTGCGCGTGGCGGCCGGCCAGGCGCGGGTGCGGCTGGCCAACAACCTGCTGGCCGGCAACCCGTACTTCGCTGCCAGCGGCGACTGGGAGCAGCAGGCCAATCATGTGGTCGACTGGGACGCCTTCATGCTGGCCGTGCGTGGCGACTGGCGGCTCCGTCCGGATTCGCCGTTACGGGGCAAGGCGGTCGATGGCGGGACGGCCAGCGATGGCACGTCCCTTCGGCAAGTGCGGCAGTACGTCCATCCGCACGGCAGCGCGGCCCTGCGCGGCCCGGCGGCCGATCCCGGGGCTTTCCAGGCGGGATGAACGAGGCGAGCGGCGACAATACCGCCATGCTCGCCTACCGCCACGCCTTCCATGCCGGCAACCATGCCGATGTCCTCAAGCACCTGGTGCTGACCCGCGTGCTGCGCTATATGGGCGAGAAGGACAAGCCGTACACGCTGGTGGACACCCACGCCGGCGCCGGCGGCTATTCGATCGAAAGCCGCTATGCGCAGAAGAAGGGCGAGTATTCGCTGGGCGTGGCGCGCCTGTGGGATCACACCAGCGAACTGCCCGCGCCGCTGGCCGACTACATGGATCAGGTCAAGCTGTTCAATCCCGATGGCCAGCTGCGCCAGTACCCCGGCTCGCCGGCCCTGGCCAACCTGCTGATGCGCGACACCGACCGGCTGCGCGTCTACGAGCTGCACCAGACCGACTACCGCATCCTCTCCACCTACCTGGAGCCGCGGCCCAATACGCAGGTGTCCGACACCGACGGCTTCACCTCGCTGCGCGCGGAATTGCCGCCGCCGGGTTCCGCGCGCCGCGCGGTGGTGCTGATGGACCCGTCCTACGAGCTGAAGACCGATTACGCCAAGGTCGTCACCGCGCTGCGCGAAGGCCTGCAGCGCATGGCCGAGGTGGTGTTCGTGATCTGGTATCCGCAGCTGCAGCTGCTCGAATCGGCCCAGCTGGTGCAGCGCCTGAAAGCCGCCTGCGACGCCGAGAAGTTCGGCGCCAAGAAGGGCTGGCTGCATGTGCGGCTGACCGTCAAGCAGCAGGACAACGACCGCGGCGTTGGCATGCTGGGCAGCGGCATGTTCATCGCCAACCCGCCCTTCGTGCTGCAGGAGGAACTGGCCGAATGCATGCCGGTGCTGGTGGACCGCCTCGGCCAGTACGACGGCGCGAATTTCGTGCTGGAGCAAAGAGCGGTCTGATTGGAATTCAGGGCCGAGCGCCGGGCCGCTCCCAAGCCGGCCCACATGGCGATGTGCTTGCGGCTCGATGCCGCAAGTATTGCCGTCCCCTCGGGGGACCGACCAGCGTACTCGCTGGGCGAGGGGCTCCTCAGTACCCCACAGTGAAGCGGCGGCGGATGTGCTGCGGCTTCTCGATCTCGTCGGCGATGGCGACCGCCAGGTCAGCCACCGAGACGTGGGCGGGACCGTTGGCATCCATCACCGGCGTGTCCAGCTCGACGCGGTAGCGCCCGGTGCGCTCGCCCGGCTCCAGGTGCACCGCCGGCGAGAGGAAGGTCCAGTCCAGGCTGGTCTCCTGCTGGATCAGCTTCAGCGCCTCGCGGGCGGCCAGCGCGCCGGTCTTCCACTGGGCCGGGAACTCGGGCGTGTCCACCAGCTGCAGGCCCGGCGCCGCATAGAGGCTGCCCGCGCCGCCGACGACCAGCAGGCGCTTGACGCCCGCCGCCTTCACGCCGTCGAAGGTCGCCCGCGTGCCCTTCAGGAAGTTGTCGTACAGGGCCGGGTCGGACCAGCCGGGGTTGAAGGCGCTGACGACGGCGTCGCTGCCGCGCACCGCCTCGGCGACTTGTGCCCCATCGAGCACGTCCGCCTTCGCGACGGTCAAGCCGCCGCGGGCCGGCAGCTTGGCCGGATCGCGCGCCAGTGCGACGACCGCATGGCCGCGCGCCAGCAATTCCTCCAGCACGGCGCTGCCGACGAAGCCGGTCGGGCCGATCAATGCAATCTTCATCATGGTGAACATCCTGGGTTCGTTGTCGATGGGATTGACTGTAGTAACTTCATAATCAGGCGGTAAGTCCTTGCTTCAGGCACTCACTGTTTAGATCAACTTCATGCTCGACCAGCTCAAGCGCATGGCCGTCCTGGCCACCGTCGTCGACCAGGGCAGCTTCGCCGCCGCGGCGCGGCAGCTGCGCACGACCACCTCGGCCGTCAGCCAGCAGATCCGGGCGCTGGAGCGAGACATGGGTGTCACGCTGCTTCACCGCTCGACCCGCAAGCTGAGCTTGACGCCCGCCGGCGAGCGCTTCCACGAAGGCTGCGCCGCGATGCTGGCCGCCGCGCGTGGCGCCCAGCAGCAGCTGCAGCAACTGCGTGACGCGCCCGAGGGCGAGCTGCGCGTGGCCGCGCCGGTCGGCTTCGCCCGCCAGATCGGGCCGGCGCTGGCGCCGCTGCTGCAGGCCCATCCGAAGCTCTCGCTGCACCTGGAGGTGGAGGACGGCTTCACCGACCTGGTCGCCCACCGCATCGACCTGGCCGTGCGCTTCGGCCGCCTGCCGGACAGCAGCTGGGTCGCGCAGCGCCTGGGCGAGAAGGCGATGCAGCTGTACGGCGCGCCCGCCTACCTGGCGCGCCGCGGCGTGCCGGCCGGCCTGGCCGATCTGGCCATGCACGACTGGCTGCTGCTGAGGCCGGACACAGGAGGCGCCCACACGCTGATCCTGCATAACGCCGAGAACGAGCGGTACAGCCTCGACCTCCGGCCCCGTGCCAGCAGCAACAACCAGCTGACCCTGCAGCAGCTGTGCGAGGCCGGGATGGGCCTGGCGCTGCTGAGTCCCGACGACCTCGAACCGCTGCCGACGGGCCGCCTGGTGCCTCTGCTGCCCGGCTGGCGCCTGCCCGCGCTGCCGGTCTATGCGCTGACACCGCAGCGCGATGCCCAGCCGGCCAAGGTGCGCCACGCGATCGAGGCGCTGAGCGCACGTCTTTCCGACGCACAGGTTTGATAGGCTCGGCGCCCATCATGCCCGCTGCCCGCTTCCTCAGCCCCGCCGCCCAGGCCCGCTGCCTGCCCTTCGCCGCCTTCATGGCCCTGCTGGCGCTGCGCGGCTGGCTGCCCGAGGGGCCGGACTTCGACACCCGCTGGATCTATGCGCTGAGCGTGCTGGTCGTCGGCGCCATGCTGTTCAGCTACCGGCGCGAGTACGGCGAACTGGCCCGCCAGACCCTGCCCGCCGGCCGTGAGTGGCTGGAGAGCATCGGCGCGGGGATCCTGGTCTTCCTGCTGTGGATCCACCTGGATGCGCCGATCCTGCAGCTCACCGAGCCCACCGCCACCTTCCTGCCGATCGCCCGCGACGGCACGCTGATCTGGCCGCTGGTGGTCCTGCGCTGGATCGGCGCGGCGCTGATCGTGCCGGTGATGGAGGAACTGTTCTGGCGCTCCTTCCTGATGCGCTGGATCGAGCAGCCGCAGTTCGAGCGGGTGGACCCGCAGCGGGTCGGCGTGAAGGCGATCGTGCTGTCCACCTTCGTCTTCACGCTGGCTCACACACTGTGGCTGGCCGCCGTGATCGCCGGCCTGGCCTATGCGTGGCTGTACCGTCGAAGCGGGAAGTTATGGACCGCGGTCATCGCCCATGCGGTGACCAACGGGCTGCTGGGCATCTGGGTCGTGCGGACCGGGCAGTGGCAGTTCTGGTGAGGGCGGCTGGCGTGTCGGGTCGAGCACCGGGCCGCCCCCGCTGGGCCGGGGGCTCCAATTCAGTTTTCCATGGCGTTACACGCCACCCGCGGGCTATGAAACCCGAACGTTGGCGCGCGTAGTCGCGCACACCAGCCGGCCGTTCGCCCTGAGGTATCGGAGGGCCCAGGCGAATCGTCCGGAGAGTCGGACCCAGGGCTTCGATACCTCAGCCCGAACGGACACTGGGCCGACGCTGGGGGAGAAAGCCGGCTTCACTTCAGCGTTGGAGGTGGCGAAAGCGCTCGAACAGCCAGGAGCGCATCGCCAGGACGAGCGTGTAGCCGTCCTTCTCGTCCTCGGGCAGCTTCTGGTCGTGCAGGTGCTGGCGGGCGAAGTCCTCCGCCACGCGGCGCAGCTTCTCCACCAGCTCGCGCGCCATCGGCCGGCCCAGCTGCCCGTGCACCAGCATCAGCAGCTCTCCGTCGCCGTCGAAGCCGTCGGCGAAGTAGTCCGGCACCACGTCCTCGCGGAAGAAGTTCATCACCGGCCCCTGCGGCCGCCAGCGGAAGGTCTTGGACAGCTGCAGCTTGTAGCGGTTGCCCGGCCGCAGCTCGATGATGCCCAGCCGGTCCAGCCGGGCCAGCAGCGCGATGCCCTCGGCCTCGGTGACGCGGTAGGCCGCCACGATCTGTTCCAGGCTCCACTGGCTCAGGCAGCAGATCGCCAGCAGCAGCAGCTTGGGCTCCGCCACGACGGCGCGCTCCTGCTCCAGCGTCAGCTCGTGCAGCGCGCCGGGCGGGCTGGCCAGGCGTGCGGCCAGGTCGGCGAAGTCGCAGTGCAGCGCGCGGCAGATCTCGTCCAGCCGCGACAGCGGCATCTCGCCGCCGCTGGCGAACATCCGCTTGACGCTGGACTCCGACAAATCCAGCTGCCGCGCCAGGTCGGCATAGCTGATGCCGGCCGTCTTCAACTCGGTCTTGATCAGCTCGATCAGGGTCTGGGTGCTCGCCATGGCCGCTACGGTAGCGCGAAACGACACCGCGGCGCTCGCCGCACGCTACCGCCGCAGGCAAACGCGGACAAGCGGGAGGGCGCTGCGGATCATCGCGCCACCTCAACCACCGACGGAGCTTTCCGTGGACTCTGCCCCCAGTTGCATGCGCCGTGACACCTCTGCCTGGCGCGCCCAGGTCTGGATCTCGTTCGGCCTCTCGGTCGCCATCTGCGGCATCGGCCTGGCCTGGCTGCCCGGCACCGACCTGGACCGCGCCTTCATGGTGATGGGCTATGTGTTCTGCATGACGACGGCCTTCGCGCTGTCCAAGGCCGTGCGCGACGCGGCCGCCGGCCTCGCCGACGCGCCCTTGTATCGCCTGGTCGTCTGGGGCGGGTTCGGCCTGGCCATGGGCCTGACCGCCTGGGGCCTGGTGCGCATGGAGATCCAGCCGGTGTGGAAGAGCTACCTCGGCGTCGGCTGGCTGTACCTGATCACCAATGTGTTCACGCTGGCCAAGATGCTGCGCGATGCGCACGAGGCCGACCTGATCGAACGCCGCTGAACGAACGGAGAGCCTCTCATGAATGCCAAAGCCAATGCCCTTGTTCTGCTGACCGCCCTGGCCAACCTGCCGGCCTCGGCCCACCCCGACGGGGGATCGACCGCCCTGAGCCAGATCTCGGTGCTGCCGGTCGCGATTTCCGTAGCCGGCCCGGCCCTGCTGGTCTCCGGCGCCGCCACGCTGGTGATCGTCTCGGTCACCGCCGTGGCCGACGGCAGCGTCTGGGTGCTGGAGCGCGCCTCCGACGGCGCTCGCTTCAGCGTCACCGTGGCCGGCACTGCGTCGGCGGCCGTCGGCACCGTCTGCGTCGTCAGCGTGATCGCCACCGGCACGCTGATCTCCGCCGCCGGCCAGGCCGTCGCCTTCATCCCGAACGAGATCGGCAAGTCGCTGCTCTACAACGAGCGGCTGACCCGCTGAGCGAACCGAGGAGACCGACGACATGCTGCTGAACCCGCTTGTCGAGCAGGCCCTGCCTGCCTCGCTGATCGTGCTGGCCACGCTGGTGTTCTTCACCGTCGAGCGCCTGCGCCCGGGCCGCGAGCTGCCCCATGTGCGCGGCTGGCACCTGCGCGCCGTGCTGATGAACCTGATGCAGCTGGCGCTGATCGGCGCCGGCGGCCTGGTCTGGAACCGCTACTTCCGCGAGCACGCGCTGCTCTCGCTGGGCCACTGGTCAAGCCCGATGCTGGAGGGCGCGTTCTACTGGTTCGTGGGCACCTTCGTCTTCTACTGGTGGCACCGCCTGCGCCATGCGAACGGCTGGTGGCTGGCGCTGCACCAGGTCCATCACAGCCCCAGCCGCATCGAGCTGCTGACCTCCTTCTACAAGCACCCGCTGGAGATCGCCGCCGACTCGATGCTCGCCGGCTTCCTGATCTACTGCGTCTTCGGCGGCTCGGCGCTGGCCGGCGCCTGGACCTCGCTGTTCGGCGCGGTCGGCGAGTACTTCTATCACTCCAACATCCGCACGCCGAAATGGCTGGGCTATGTCATCCAGCGACCCGAGCACCATTCGATCCACCACCAGCTGGGCGTGCATCGCTACAACTTCGGCGACCTCACGATCTGGGACCGGCTGTTCGGCACCTTCAGGGAGGCCGATGTCTTTGCCGAGCGCTGCGGCTTTCCGGGCGACAACGAGGCCCGCATGGCGGAGATGCTGTGCTTCAAGGATGTGTACGCTTCACCGGGAGCTGCACGATGAAACGCCATCTGCAAGCCTGGTGGCTGGTGCTGGCCCTGATCGGCACGACGGCCCAAGCCGGCCAGACCTGCCGCGCCGAAGCCCCCACCGTCAGCGAGATCGAACGCGGCATGGCGATGGCCCAGGCCACCGCGGCGAAACTCGATGCCAGCGGCGCCGACGTGCTGCTGCTGGCCCGCGCCGGCCAGAACCTGGACAAGTACGGCCTGCGCTGGTCCCACCTCGGCTTCGCCTATCGCGATACCGAGGGCCGCTGGCGCGTGCTGCACAAGCTCAACGACTGCGGCACCGACCATTCGTCGATCTTCCGCCAGGGCCTGGGCGAGTTCTTCATGGACAAGCCCTGGCGCTACCAGGCCGCGTACGAGCCGCTGGCGCCCACCCTGCAGAAGGCGCTGCTGCCGTTGCTGCGCGGCGAGCAGGGGGCTGCGCTGATGACGATGGACGAGCCGCGCTACAACATGGTGGCCTATGCCTGGGGCACCCGCTTCCAGCAGAGCAACCAGTGGGCGCTGGAGACCCTGGCGATGGTGGCCGGCGGTCCGGGGGACCGCGCCGGCGCCCAGCGCTGGCTGCAGGCCCAGGGCTACCAGCCGACGGTGCTGCACCTGTCGGCGCTGGAGCGGCTCGGCGCGGAGACCACGCGGGCCAACGTCTCCTTCAACGACCATCCGAACGGCGAGCGCTTCTCGGGCCGCATCGCCACCGTCACCGCGGATTCGATCTTCGCCTGGCTGCCGCGTGCGGGCCTCGCCGGCGAGATGGCGACGGTGTCATCCAGGTGATCCAGAATCCCGCCAAGGAGAGACACAAGACCATGAACACGCAAGACCCGCACGGCAGCCAGTTCCAGCTGCTCGGCCAGCGCCGCTTCGCGCCCTTCTTCTGGACCCAGTTCCTTGGCGCCGGCAACGACAACCTGTTCAAGTTCGCCTTCACGGTGATGGTGACCTACCAGCTCAGCGTCAGCTGGCTGCAGCCGCAGCAGGCGGGCCTGGTGATCGGTGCGCTGTTCATCCTGCCCTTCGTGCTGTTCTCGGCCACCAGCGGCCAGCTGGCCGACAAGCTGGACAAGACCCGGCTGATCCAGTTCGTCAAGAGCTTCGAGATCGCGGTGATGCTGCTGGCCGGCTGGGGTTTCCTCAGCGCCAACGTGCCGGTGCTGCTGGGCTGCGTGTTCCTGATGGGCCTGCACTCGACGCTGTTCGGTCCGGTCAAGTTCGCCTACCTGCCCCAGGTGCTGAACGAGCGCGAGCTGACCGGCGGCAACGGCATGGTCGAGATGGGCACCTTCGTGTCGATCCTGCTGGGCAATGTGGTGGGCGGCCTGCTGATCGCGATCCCCGTCGAGGGAGCGCGTTATGCGGCGGTGGCCTGCGTCGGCGTTGCGATCCTCGGGCGCCTGGTCGCGCAGGCGATCCCGCGCCTGCCGGCCACCGACCCGGGGCTGAAGATCAACTGGAACCCGGTCAGCGAGACCTGGCGCAACCTGAAGCTGGCGCACGGCCAGCTGGCGGTGTTCCGCTCGCTGCTGGGCATCTCGTGGATGTGGTTCTTCGGCGCCGTGTTCCTCGCCAACTTCCCGGCCTTCGCCAAGGAGGTGCTGCATGGGGACGAGCAGGTCGCCTCGCTGCTGCTCGTGGTGTTCTCGATCGGCATCGGCACCGGCTCGCTGATGTGCGAGGTGCTGTCCAAGCGGCATGTGGAGATCGGCCTGGTGCCGCTCGGTGCGATCGGCATGAGCGTCTTCGCGATCGACCTGTTCTTCGCCTCGCGCGGCCTGCCGGCCACGCCGCAGATGGGCCTGCATGCCTTCCTCGCCACGTCGGCGCACTGGCGCGTGCTGGCCGACCTGTGCCTGCTGGCCGGCTTCGCGGGGCTGTACAGCGTGCCGATGTACGCGCTGATCCAGATCCGCTCGCAGCCCACGCACCGGGCGCGCATCATCGCGGCCAACAACATCCTCAACGCGCTGTTCATGATCGCCAGCTCGGTGCTGGCCGGCGCGCTGCTGGGCGCGGGCCTGACGATCCCGCAGCTCTTCCTGGTGGTGGGCATCGCCAACGCGGTGGTGGCCGGCTACATCTTCCTGATCGTGCCGGAATACCTGCTGCGCTTCGTGGCGCTGATCATGTCGCGCATCATGTACCGCTTCCGCGTGCAGGGCGACGAGCACATCCCGCTCAGCGGCCCGGCGCTGCTGGTGTGCAACCACGTCAGCTTCGTGGACGCGATCCTGATCATGGCCGCCAGCCCGCGCCCCATCGTGTTCCTGATGGACCACCGCATCTTCCGCACGCCGGTGCTCGGCTGGCTGTTCAAGCTCGGCAAGGCGATCCCGATCGCGCCACAGAAGGAAGACCCGGCCGTCTACGAGGCCGCCTTCGAGCGCGCCCGCGCGGTGCTGGCCGACGGCGAGCTGCTGGGCATCTTCCCCGAGGGCGGCATCACCCGCGACGGCGAGCTGCAGCCCTTCAAGGGGGGCGTGATGAAGATCCTCGAGGGCCACGCGGACGTGCCGGTGGTCCCGCTGGCGCTGCAGAACCTGTGGGGCTCCTACTTCTCGCGCGTCGAGGATGGCACGGCGATGGTGAGACCCTTCCGCCGCGGCCTGAAGAGCCGCGTCGCGTTGCTCGCCGGTGCGCCGATGCACAACGGCGAGGTCAGCCCCGAGACGCTGCGCGAGCGCGTGCAGGGCCTGCTGCGACAGAAGGTCTAGAGGCCATGCTGCTCGCCTGGCACCGTTCGCCCTGAGCCTATCGAAGGGCTCTTGCCGACGACCTGGGCTTCGACAGGCTCAGCCCGAACGGCCGCTCCCTAGAGGCCGCGCGCCCGGTCCTCGGCGAACTGCTTGCGGAAGGCCTCGAAGCGGCCTTCGTCCAGCGACTCGCGCACTTCCTTCATCAGGTTCAGGTAGTAGTGCAGGTTGTGGATGCTGGTCAGCATCGGGCCCAGCATCTCGCCGCAGCGGTCCAGGTGATGCAGGTAGGCGCGGCTGAAGTTGCGGCAGCAGTAGCAGCTGCAGGTCTCGTCGACCGGCCGCTCGTCGGTCTTGTAGCGGGCATTGCGCAGGCGCAGGTCGCCGAAGCGGGTGAACAGGTGGCCGTTGCGCGCATTGCGGGTGGGCATCACGCAGTCGAACATGTCCACGCCCTGGCTCACGCCCTCGACCAGGTCTTCCGGCGTGCCCACGCCCATCAGGTAGCGCGGCTTGTCGGCGGGCAGCTGGTGGCCGATGTGGGCCAGCACGCGCTGCATGTCTTCCTTGGGCTCGCCCACCGACAGGCCGCCGATCGCATAGCCCGGCAGGTCCAGTGCGGCGAGGCCGTTCAGCGAGTGGTCGCGCAGGTTCTCGAACATGCCGCCCTGCACGATGCCGAACAGCGCGTTCGGGTTCTCCAGCTTCGCGAACTCGTCCTGGCAGCGTTTGGCCCAGCGCAGGCTCATCTCCATGGACTTGCGCGCCTCGGCCTCGGTGGTGATGTGGCCCTTGGTCTCGTAGGGCGTGCATTCGTCGAACTGCATGACGATGTCGCTGTTGAGCACCGTCTGGATCTGCATCGAGATCTCGGGTGTGAGGAAGAGCTTGTCGCCGTTGACCGGCGAGGCGAACTTGACGCCCTCCTCGCTGATCTTGCGCATGTCGCCCAGCGACCAGACCTGGAAGCCGCCGCTGTCGGTGAGGATGGGCTTGTTCCAGCTCTCGAACTTATGCAGCCCGCCGAACTGCTTCATGATGTCCAGGCCCGGCCGCATCCACAGGTGGAAGGTGTTGCCCAGGATGATCTGCGCGCCCATCTCCTCGAGCGAGGCGGGCATCACGCCCTTGACGGTACCGTAGGTGCCGACCGGCATGAAGATCGGCGTCTGCACCACGCCGTGGTTGAGGGTCAGCGTGCCGCGGCGGGCCCGGCCTTCGGTCTTGAGGAGTTCGAACTTGAGGGTCATGATGGCCGCGATTGTCGCAGGCATGCGGGTTCGATGTGCTTCTTACCCGAGGCCGCACCGACCCTAACGCCCATAATCGACGGCACCATGCCCCGCCCGCGCAAAGCCCTGCTCGTCGACGATCACGCGCTGTTCCGCGAGGGCCTGGCCTTGCTGCTGGCCCAGTCCTTCGAGGGTGTGGAGTGCGTGCAGGCGGCCAGCATCGGCGAGGCGCTGGCGCTGGCGGAGCAGCATCAAGACCTGACACTGACGCTGCTGGACCTGGGCCTGCCCGACAGCGACGGCGGCCTGCCCGGCCTGCGCCGCCTGCAGCAGGCGCTGCCGGGGCCGGCGCTGGTGGTGCTGTCGGCCGACGACGCACCGCAGACGGTGCTGGAGACGATCCGCGCCGGCGCCCAGGGCTTCATCCCCAAGAGCGCCCGCCCGGCCCAGCTGCGCGAGGCGTTGGCCCACGTGCTGTCCGGCGGCATCTACCTGCCGCCGCAGGCGATGGCCGGCGTGGCGGCCAACGAGCCGGTGGAGCTGTCCGACCGGCAGCTGGACGTGCTGCGCCTGCTGATCCAGGGCCGCCCCAACAAGCTGATCTGCCGCGAGCTGGGCCTGTCGGAATCGACCGTCAAGACCCACCTGGCCGCGGTGTTCCGCAAGCTGGACGTCAACACGCGCACGCAGGCGGTGGTCAAGGCGGCCGCTCTGGGTCTGAGACTCTGAGAAGCTCGATCCAGAAGCAGCTGCCCCGCCCTGGCTTCGAGGCCACGCCCAGCGTGTGGCCCAGCGCAGCCGCGCCGCGCCGCACGATGGCCAGGCCCAGGCCGGCGCCGCCCCCGTTGCGGTCCGCGGGCGGGCTGCTGACGAAGTCCTGGAAGATGTGCAGGCGGTGCTCCGGCGCGATGCCGCGGCCGCTGTCCCACACCTGCAGCAGCAGCCGGTCCTTCCCGCGCCGGCGCACGGCGACCAGTACCCCGCCGCGCTCGGTGTAGCGCAGCGCATTGGCCACCAGGTTGCGCAGCATCTGCTCCAGCAGCAGCGGCTCGCTGAGCGCCACCGCCAGCGTGGGCCGGAAGCGCAGCCGCAGGCCGCGCGCCTCGGCCTGGGCGTGCTCGTGCAGCGCGATCGCGTCGAAGAGCTGCTGCAGCGGGACCGGCTGCAGCGTGGGCGGCGGCGCGGTGTCCAGCCGCGACAGGTCCAGCAGGCCGCGCAGCAGCTCGTCCAGGCCACTCAGCGCGCGTGCGGCCTTGGCCAGCATGGCCTGGGCCGGCGGCTGGCTGTGGCGCAGCTCCTCGGCGGCCAGGTTCACCATCAGCGCGACGGCGGCCACCGGCTGGCGCAGGTCGTGGCTGGCCACGGCCAGGAAGCGCGACTTGGCCGCATTGGCCTCGGCCAGCTCGGCGGTGCGCACGGCCACCCGGTGTTCCAGCTGCTGGCCTAGTTCCTCGCTGCGCGTGAGGCCCTGCACCAGCCGGTCCAGCAGCATCGCGCCGTAGCTCAGCAGCACGAAGGGCAGCACGAAGGGCACCCAGTAGAAATCGGTGATCGGCAGCCAGCCGTGCAGGTATCTGTAGTCGTGGGCGCCGGCGGCGGCCAGCAGCGAGGCGCCGGACAGCAGCAGCAGCAGGGCCAGGCCGCGCGGCTGCTGGCGCAGCAGCGGCCAGAGGACGATCGCTACGCCGGCGCACATCAGCATCAGCAGCGGATACACCAGCAGGCGCAGCTGGGCCAGCGCGTCGAAGGCCAGCCAGGCCAGCGCGCCCGAGAGGGGCAGCAGCACCAGCGCCCCGGCATACAGGCGCTGCACGCGCGGCCAGGGCCGGCCCGACAGGGCCACCGCGAACAGGCCCAGCAGGCACACCGTGACCGCCTGGGCGCAGAAGTACAGCCACTCGCTGAGCGGCCCGGGCAGCGGGGACACGGTGACGAAGTAGTCGTGGTTGCGCAGCGAGGCCACCAGCCACATCAGCCCGAACAGGCCGGTGGCCCGTTCCTGCGGCCGGCGCAGCCACACCATGAGCATCAGGCAGGCCAATGCGCCGCCGCCGATGTTCAGCGCCTGCGGCAGCTCGGTGTCCCAGGCGCGGTCGCGCCGCCAGCCGGGCAGCAGCAGCTCCTGCGGCCCGAGCAGCACCGGCGACAGCCCGCCGCGCGGGCCGAAGCTCAGCTCCAGTCGCAGCTCGTTGCGCCCGGCCTGCAGCAGCGCGGGCGCGATCGTCAGGAAAAAGGGCAGCGTGCGCAGCCGGCCCTGGCCGTCGGTGCCCTGCTCATGGACCAGCCGGCCATTCAGGTAGATGCGGTGGGCGCTGCTGAGCCGGTCGATGCGCAGCGCCCAGGCCTGGGTGGCGGGCGGGGCGGCCAGCGTGAAGTCGAGCCGGTAGACGCCGCGGGCGCCGAAGCCGGTGGGCCAGGTGTGGGGCAGCGCGACCCGGACCGGGCCGGCCGGTGCCGCCGTCAGTTCGGCCTGCTGGAGCGTCAGGGCCGCTGAAATAACGCTGTATGTGAGCAGCATCAGCGCGGCCAGCAACGCCCGCAGCATCGATCCCGTTCCTCGCACGACGCCCTGCCTTCTTCTTTGGTTTTCTTCCCCGACGACCTGCTTCAAGTCTAATCAGGGCCATGTCTTCACCGAGCAGCCTGGCCCGCCCCGTCGGCATCGAACTGACGATCCGCAAGAGCCGTTTCATCAGTTGTGTGGAACCGATGGCCGATCGCGCCGGTGCCCAGGCCCGCGTGGCCGCCTTGCGCGCCGAACACCCGGGCGCGGCCCATGTGTGCTGGGCCCTGCTGGCCGGTGGGCAGTCGGCCGCCAACGACGACGGCGAGCCGGGCGGCACCGCCGGGCGGCCGATGCTGGAGGTGCTGCGCCACCAGGGGCTGGAAGGGGTGCTGGCGACGGTGGTGCGCTACTGGGGTGGCGTCAAGCTGGGCGCCGGCGGCCTGGTGCGGGCCTATACCGACGCGGTGGCCCAGGCCCTGCTGAAGGCCGAGAAGGTGCCGCTGCTGCGGATGCAGCCGCTGCGCTGCACCCTGCCCTATGCGCTGGAGGGCCTGCTGCGCCGGGAGCTGGAGCGGGCCGAGGGCGCCCGGCTGGTGGAGGTCCGCCACGGCGCGCAGGTGGAGGCGCTGATGGCCCTGCCCGAGCCGCTGGTGGCCGCGTTCGTGGCCCGGCTGGACGAGGCCGGCCAGGGCCGTGTCGGTTGGCTTAGCCCGGCCTGAAGCGCTTCACCCACGGCATCGCGATCCAAAGCCGCAGCGGCAGCCAGAACAGCGCGCAGCCGGCCAGCGCCAGCAGCTTCAGGTGCGAGGCCACGGCCACCAGGCACAGCGCGGCGTGGCCGGCCAGCGGCGCATCGACGCCGTGCAGCGCCAGCGCGAGCAGGGTCAGGCCGTCTTCCAGCACGTCGGCGGCCACGGCCGCCAGCGGCAGCATGCCCAGCACATGCCACCAGGGCCTGCCCTGGCCGGGCCGCCGCGGGCCCGCCAGCCAGGCGAAGCCGCGCGAGGCGATGCGCGCCAGCAGGTAGCCCCAGGCGCCGATGAAGGCGAAGTCCCAGAACATCGACCAGCCGACACCCGCGTGCTGCAGCAGCGCGGGGTCGCCGTGCAGCTGCTGCAGCACCAGGGGCGGCAGGCCGCCGTCCTGCAGCACCACGGCGTCGGAGAGGGCCAGGAACAGGCCGCCCAGCAGCAGCGCCGCCAGCAGGCTCCAGGGCGAGCGCGGCCTGTGCCAGACCCGGGCCTGCACCGGCCCGCTGTGGGCGGCCGGGATCACCTCGATCGGCTGGCAGCCGGCGCCGACGCTGGTGCGCGGCCGCATGTCGCGCAGGCACATGCCGGCCAGCGCCCACCAGGGCGTGTCGTAGAGCGGATCGTGGGCCAGCCGCTGGTGATGCACCGGCGGCGCCCAGGGCGGGATGTCGCGCATCACCGGGATCAGCTCGTCGACCATCCAGCTCATCGCCTGGTCCGCCAGGCCGGCGCGCCCGACGTCGTAGCCGCCGCCGGCGTCGCAATGCACGCCGTGGAACCAGCGCTGCTTCAGCGTGCGGCCGTCCTCGTCGACGTCGCCCGGCTCCTCGTACAGGCGCGGCAGGAAGGCGTAGCGGTGCTCGTCCAGCGCCAGCGCGTGGCGCACGTGGCGCATGCGCTTGTCGCGGAAGGTGGCGGTGCTCGGGTTGGTCTGCGACAGCGGCCCCGGCAGGCCCACCGACTCGACCGTGTCCCACACGCCGACCCAGTGCACCCAGGCGCGCCGGTCCTGGCAGAACTGCTCGCGCACCTGGGCGGCCAGGGTGTCGCGGTCGGCCCCGCCGCTCATGCCCAGCCGCTGGTGCAGCCGCGCGCCGAGGCTCGGCTTGCGGGCCTTCTGGCGCGGCGGCTGCGAGAAGTAGATGCTGACCAGGGTCGGGATCAGCGCCTCGTACTGCGGCTCCAGCAGGCCGAACAGGTTGACCATGCCGGCCACCGCGCGGGCGGTGAAGGCGCCGCGCGAGAAGCCGAAGCAGTAGATCTCGTCCTGATGCCCCTGCCAGTTGCGCATCAGGAACAGGTAGCCCTCGCCGACGTTGTCGTACACGCCGCGCCCCGAGGCCAGCCCGGCGACCCGCTCGCCGATGCGCTCCGCCCAGTCCCACAGGCCGGTGGGCGGCATGCTGTCGGGCGAGCCGACGCCGGGGTCGTAGTACAGCAGGCGCCGCGGCGAGCGATGCTCGCTCAGGTGGCGGTGCAGGCGCAGCACGTTGGTGTCGTGCGTCTGCGCGGTCAGCGTGTTGTTGGTGCCGTCGAAGCACAGCACCAGCTGCTGCGCGATCGGGCTGGTCGTCTCGTCCATCGGGCCCCTCCTGGGGCCGCAGTATCAGTCTTGGCGTGCGAGAAGCATGGCGTCGCCATAGCTGAAGAAACGATAGCGCTCGCCGATCGCATGGCGGTACAGCGCCATGATGTGCTCGTAGCCGGCGAAGGCGCTGACGAGCATCATCAGCGTGCTCTTGGGCAGGTGGAAATTGGTCACCAGCCGGTCGACGACGCGGAAGCGGAAGCCCGGCGTGATGAAGATGTCGGTCTCGCGGGCGCCGGCGGTCAGCGTGCCGGTCTCGCGGGCGGCGGACTCCAGCGCGCGCAACGTCGTCGTGCCGACGGCGACCACCTTGCCGCCGGCCGCCTTCGTACGCTCGATGGCGGCCACCGTTTCCGGCGAGACCTGGAACCACTCGCTGTGCATCTTGTGTTCGGCGATCTGTTCGACCCGCACCGGCTGGAAGGTGCCGGCGCCGACGTGCAGCGTCACGTGCGCCGTGCCCACGCCGCGCCCGGCCAGGCGCGCGAGCAGCGCCTCGTCGAAATGCAGCGCCGCGGTCGGCGCCGCCACCGCGCCGGGTTCGCGGGCGAAGACGGTCTGATAACGCCGCACATCATCGGCATCGTCGGCATGCTCGATATAGGGCGGCAGCGGCACATGGCCGTGCTGCTCCAGCAGCGCGAAGGGCTCGCCCGAGAGGCGCAGGTGGAACAGGCCGTTGTCAGGCCCGCAGCGGCCCAGCACCTCGGCGTCGAAGGCGCCGTCGGCGAAGTGGACCAGGCTGCCCGGCTTGGGCGACTTGCTCGCGCGCAGATGGGCCCAGACCTCCCGCGTGCCCGGCAGCACCCGCTCCACCAGCGCCTCCACCGCGCCGCCGCTGGCCTTGGCACCGTACAGCCGGGCCTTGATCACCTTGGTGTCGTTGAACACCAGCAGGTCGCCCGGGGCGAGCAACTCGGGCAGGTCGCGGAACACGCGGTCGACGGGGCTGGCACCGCGGCCGTCCAGCAGGCGCGAGCCGCTGCGTTCGGCGGCGGGATGCTGGGCGATCAGTTCGGGAGGCAGCTCGAAGTCGAAATCGGCGACCGTGAAGGCGATGGGGCGTGGGCTCATGGGGGCGGCATTTTCCCATGAGCCCCTTCCGCCGCCGCAGGGACGGGCCCCGTACCGGCCCTCAGTTGCCGCCGGTGCCGGTCACCAGCAGCGCGCCATCGCTGCCGAGCGTCCAGCCGGTCTTGCTGTCCACGAACTGCACCTGCTGCAGCGACGAACTGCTGCCGCTGGCCTGGCGAACCCAGGTCTTCCCGCCATCACTGGTCGCGACAATGGCGCCGCCGTAGCCGACGACCCAGCCGTGCTGGGCGTCGAGGAACTGCATCGCCGCCGGCGCGAAGGGGGAGACCGGCAGGGAGACCCGCTGCCACGTGGTGCCGCCATCGACGGACTTCTGCATGTCGCCGTTCGACCCAAGGGCCCAGGCGGTCTTGGCGTCAATGTATTGCGCCGCGTAGAACGTGGTGGTACTGCCGGTGTAGCGCGGCGTCCAGGTCTGTCCGCCATCGCTGGTCTCGGCGATGCCATTGCTGCCGTAGGCGAGGCCGTGGGTGGCGCTCTGGAAAGCGACCTTGGTGGTGCCCATGGGCAGCGCAGCGTCCAGGTCGATCCAGCTCACGCCGCCGTCCGCCGTCTTGCTCAGCTTGCTGCCGTTCACCGCGAAGCCGGTGCGCTCGTCGAGGAACTGGAAGTTGGCGCTGTAGAAGTTCGAGTTCAGGCCGGTGAGCCACGTGTCGCCGCCATCGGTGGTGCGGTAGAGGCGCCCGTCGCCGAGGTAGAGCCAGCCGATCTTGGCCGTGTTGAAGACGATGCGGGTCGTACCGTAGTAGTTGCTGTACAGGCCGCTCTGCTTGACGGCCCAGCTGCGGCCTCCGTCGCTGGATGCGAGCAGATGGCCCGAGCGATCGATAGCCACCGCTCGCTGGGTATCCAGGGCCCAGAAGGCGCCCAGCTGGCTGTCCGATGGCACGCTGCTGGCGCCGAGCGTCTGCGTCCATGTCTGCCCGTAGTCGGCACTGCGGTAGATCGAGCCATCGGCATAGCTCAACTGAATGGCGCCGGCCGCGTTGAGCCATTGGACCCGTTGCGGCGTGTTGTAGCTCGCATAGCCGTTGGACGAGCCTGGGGCGACCAGGGTCGTCCAGGTCTGCCCGCCGTCGCGGCTCAGTGTGTAAGCGCCGTAGTAGCTGTAGGCCATCACCAGCGAGTTCGTCAGCGGGTAGAAGGTCACGCCATAGAAGTAGGAATATGGGAAGCCGGTCGGCATGACCACCGCGCTCCAGCTGCCGCCGACGTCGGTGCTGCGGTAGAGCGTGTTGTTGCTGAGGGCCAGCAGCAGGCCCGGCATGGCGGAGACGAAACTGAGCGAACTTCCGCCGCCATTCGCCGGGAGGCCCAGCATCGCCGGCGTGTCCCAGGTGAGGCCACCGTCCTGGGTGCGCCAGTAGGCGTAGTCGTTGACCCAGTTGCCGTTGACATAGCCCTGGCTGGCGCGAACCACCAGCAGGTGCTGGTCGTCCATGCGCTGCAGCTGGTAGTTGCTGTAGTAGTAGCTGGCGTTGCTGGCCGGACGGGCGTCAAGGACGATGGACTTGCTGGCGCCGAAGTCGACGGACCTGCTCAGCACGCCGTCGCTGAGCGACCACTGCGTGCGGGTCGCCGAATCGACGGTCGGCGTGAAGTTTGGCGTCTGCCAGGTGAGCCCGGCATCGGTGGAGCTGACGAGCTGTCCGGACCCGGCCTTGACGAACAGGGTCCTGGCGTCCAGGACTTGCAGGCTGGCGTTCAACACGTTGCCTGGCAGCTCGCTGACGGCCCAGGTCGTCCCGCCATCGGTGGTGTGCAGCAGCGCGCCATAGTCGCCCTGGATCCAGCCGTTGCTGGCGTCGGCGAAGCGCACGCTGCGCAGGGCGATGTCCACGCCCGAGCTCTGTGGCGTCCAGTGGGCGCCGCCATCGGCAGTCTTCAGGATCGTGCCATTCGCGCCGACGGACCAGCCAGTGCTGCCGTCGACGAAGAAGCTGTCATAGCGCTGGTTCCCGGAGGGCGAGGGCTGCTCCCAGCACCAGCCGGACTGCGTCGCGCCGCTGCACGCAAGACCCGACACCAGTGCCTTGTTTGCCACGCTGAGGCTATAGCGCACCTCGCCGCTGATGCCGGCCTCGTTGGTCACGCGCAGCGTCACCGTGTAGTCGCCACCCTGGGCGTAGCTGTGGCTGGGCGCGGCCTCGGTGCTGCTGCTGCCGTCGCCGAAGTCCCAGCTGTACTTGAGGCCGCTCAGCGCAGAGGCATTGCTGCTGAACGGCGTGGTGCCGGCCACTTCGGCGCTGGCCGGGGCGCTGACGGCCAGGCTAGCCGGGATCGCGGTCGGCGCCGGGCTGTCGCTGCCGCCGCCACAGGCGCTCAGCGCCGCCGCGGCCAGCAAGCCGATGGCGTGGCTGCGTCCGAACGATTCGAACAATCGATGCATGCTTCTTTTCCTCTCCCTGGATGCCTGATTGAGCCCATCCCGTCGATCGCTCCGATCGCGGGCCCGCGATTGTCATGCGCAAAAGGGTCAGGTCTTGCGATCCGGCGGGCATTGGTTTTGGGGACTATTGACAAGGCAGAATCGCGCCCATGCCTGATGTTTCATCCAGTCCTGCGAAAGCCAAGTCTGCCCCGCAGAAGACGATGGAGAAGCTCGGCCTGCTGCGCGACATCGACCTCGCGCTGCACCTGCCGTTGCGCTACGAGGACGAGACCCGCATCACGCCGATCGGCCTGGCGAGGGAGGGTCAGGTCGTGCAGTGCGAGGGCGAGGTGGTCGAGTGCCGCATCGAGCTGCGTGGGCGCCGGCAGCTGATCGTGCGCATCGAGGACGAGAGTGGCGAGCTGCTGCTGCGCTTCCTGCACTTCTATCCCTCGCACCAGAAGTCCATGGCGGTGGGCCAGCGCCTGCGCGTGCGCGGCGAGCTGCGCGGCGGCTTCTTCGGCCGCGAGATGGTCCACCCGGCGTTCAAGGTGGTGAACGAGGACACGCCGCTGGCCGACTCGCTGACGCCTGTCTACCCCGCCAGCGCCAGCCTGCCCCAGGTCTACCTGCGCAAGGCGGTGGCCTCGGGACTGAAGCGGGCGGCGCTGGAGGAGGTGCTGCCGCCCGGCGTCGTGCCGGCGGACCTGCCGACGCTGCGCGAGGCGCTGGACTTCCTGCACCACCCGCCGCCCGAAGCCAGCCTGGCCACGCTGGAGGACCACAGCCATCCGGCCTGGCAGCGGCTCAAGTTCGAGGAGCTGCTGGCCCAGCAGATCAGCCAGCTGCAGGCCCAGCGCGAACGCGCGCGGCTGAAGGCGCCCGCGCTGACGGCGCGGCGCGGCGGCCTGCATGAGCAGCTGCTGGCGGCCTTGCCCTTCGGCCTGACCGGCGCCCAGCAGCGCGTGGGCGAGGAGATCGCGCAGGACCTGGCGCGCCCGCAGCCGATGCACCGGCTGCTGCAGGGCGACGTCGGCGCCGGCAAGACGGTGGTGGCGGCGCTGGCCGCGGCGGTGGCCATCGACGCCGGCTGGCAGTGCGCGCTGATGGCGCCCACCGAGATCCTGGCCGAGCAGCACTTCCGCAAGCTGGTCGGCTGGCTGGAGCCGCTGGGCCTGAAGGTGGCCTGGCTGACCGGCAGCGTCAAGGGCAAGGCGCGGCAGAGGATGCTGGACGCGGCGGCCGACGGCTCCGCGCAACTGGTCATCGGCACCCATGCGGTGATCGAGGACAAGGTGAAGTTCGCGAAGCTGGGCCTGGCGATCATCGACGAGCAGCACCGCTTCGGCGTGGCGCAGCGGCTGGCGCTGCGCAAGAAGCTGGCGTCCATGGCCTTGGAGCCGCACATGCTGATGATGAGCGCCACGCCGATTCCGCGCACGCTGGCGATGACCTACTTCGCGGATCTCGACGTGAGCACGATCGACGAGCTGCCGCCCGGCCGCACGCCGATCGTCACCAAGGTCTTCGCCGACGGCCGCCGCGACAACGTCATCGAGCGCATCCGCGACGAGGTCGAGACCCGGGCCGCCCAGGCCTACTGGGTCTGCCCGCTGATCGAGGAAAGCGAGGCGCTGGACCTGAAGAACGCCATCGAGACCCATGCCGAGCTGAGCATCGCCCTGCCCGGCCGCGCGGTGGGCCTGCTGCATGGCCGCATGAAGCCGGCCGAGAAGGCCGCGGTGATGGCCGAGTTCAGCGCCGGCCGCATGAGCGTGCTGGTGGCGACGACGGTGATCGAGGTCGGCGTGGACGTGCCCAACGCCAGCCTGATGGTGATCGAGCATGCCGAGCGCTTCGGCCTGTCGCAGCTGCACCAGCTGCGCGGCCGGGTCGGGCGCGGCGCAGTGGCCAGCGTCTGCGTGCTGCTCTACACCGGCCCGCTGTCGCAGACCGGCAAGGAGCGGCTCAAGGCCATGGCCGAGACCAACGACGGCTTCGAGATCGCTCGGCGCGACCTCGACATCCGCGGCCCCGGCGAGTTCATGGGCTCGCGCCAGAGCGGCGCCGAGCTGCTGCGCTTCGCGGACCTGCAGGAGGACGCGCCGCTGCTGCAGGCCGCCCGCCAGCTGGCGCCCGCGCTGCTGGACCGGCATGCTGATGCGGCGCGCCGGCATGTCGAGCGCTGGCTGGGAACGAAGGCGGAATTCCTCAAGGCTTGAGCGGGTGCCGCGCCCCTACACTGCGACGCTTCTCTCATCAACCCTGCGGCCGATGCGGCCGCATCCTGCTGAACATGAAGTTCTCGATGATGACATCCCGTCGCCACCTCCTGGCCGCCGTCGGCCTCGCTTCCCTGCTGGCCGCCTGCGGCGGCGGCGGTTCGAGTGACGCGCCCTGGGCCGAGGTCTCCGGCTCTACCGCCGTCACCGCGCTGAAGGTCACCGACACCACGGTCGGCACCGGCGCCACCGCCGCCTCTGGCAATGCGGTCAGCGTCAAGTACACCGTCTGGCTGTACGACGTGCGCGTGGCGAACACGCAGAAGGGCACGCAGATCGACACCGGCACCTTCCCCTTCACGCTCGGCAAGGGTCAGTCGATCGCCGGCTTCGACCAGGGCGTCACCGGCATGAAGGTGGGCGGCAAGCGCACGGTCGTCGTGCCCGCGTCGCTGGCCTATGGCGCCGCCGGCCAGGGCGCGGTGCCGCCGAATGCGGCGCTGGTGTTCGACCTGGAGCTGCTGTCGGTCAGCTGAGACTGGTCGTTACTCAGTCGACCTGCGTGACGGCAGTGACCGTCACGTCGGTCACCGGCCAGTCCGGGTAGCCGTTGGAAGCGTGCGTGGTGGTGGCCTGCGCCGCGATGGCGTTGATGACGCCCAGGCTCGCGTTATCCATCACCATGCCGAAGACGGCATAGCCGGCGTTGTCGGTGGCCGGGTAGTCCAGCGTCGAGGCGTTGTTGACCAGGTTCACGTAGAACTGGCTGGTGGCGCTGTTCGGGTCGCTGGTGCGGGCCATGCCGATCGTGCCGGCCGTGTTGCTGAGGCCGTTGCGACTTTCCAGCGTGATCGGCGAGGTGGTGGCGATGGCGGTGGCCGTGCCGCCCGCATCGGTGAAGCCGCCGCCCTGCACGACGAAGCCCGCGACCACGCGGTGGAACACCGTGTTCACGTAGGCGCCGCTTTTCACGTAGGCCAGGAAGTTGGCGGTGGACAGCGGCGCATGCGTGCCGTCCAGGCCGATGTTGATCGTGCCCAGCGTGGTGGTGATGGTGACGTGGTGCGTCACCGTCATCGTCACCGAGCCCGGGGTCAGGGCGCCGCCGTAGCTGGGCGTGCTGCTGGAGGCGGTGCTGCTGCTGCCGCCGCCGCAGGCGGACAAGGCCAGGACGGTGGCGCACAGCAGGGCCTTGAGCGAATTCTTGAAGGGCGTCGTCATGGGTCGCGGAGTATGCCGACCCACAGCCCTCGTCAGCGGAAGGTGCGCGAGGTTTTACCTTCTGAAAACCTTGGCAACGAAGGTGTTCAAAGCAGCGATACGACGCTGATGGCGGTGATGGTCACGTCACGCAGGGGCTGCTGTGAATCGTTGGTACGGATCTGCGCAATCGCATCGACGGTGGCCATGCTGTCAGCGTCAAGCACGGTGCCGAACACCGCGTAACCGGGCTGGCTGTCGGAGACATAGTCAAAGTAGCTAGCGTTGACGTTGCTTCGATTGATATAGAACTGACTGGTGGCACTGTTGGCCTCAGTCGTCCTCGCCATGCCCAGCGTGCCGCGAGTGTTGGCCAACCCATTCCTGCTTTCGAGCGCGATCGGATCCTTCGTCGCTACAGCGGTCAACGTGCCGTTGGCGTCGGTGAAACCGCCGCCCTGCACGATGCTGAACTGCTCTACCTGCACCAGCGATCCGTTCACGACGCCGACCTCGTAGCTGGTCGGCACGACTCGATGGAAGATCGTGTTGAGATACGTCCCAGCATTCAGATAGGCTAGGAAGTTCTCTGTGGAAAGCGGAGCATGGGTGTGATCCAGGCCGAGGTTGATCGTCTTCGTGACCATCGGTAAGGCGTCGTAGCCAGCCTGGTCCAGCGTCGACGGGTTCGTCACGCCGGTCAGGTCCGGCATGCTGACCGTCATCGTCACCTTGTGCGTCACCGTCATCGGCACCGTGCCGGGCGTGCGGTCGTTGTAGGTGGCTGACGTCGTGTCGCCGCCCCCGCCGCAGGCGCTCAGCAGCGGCGTGGCCGCGGCGGCCAGGGCAGCCATGCCGAAGGTGCGACGGGAGAGCTGGGAGAGGGTCGATTTCATGGCGATGAAGTACAGCGTTGGCGGCAGGCTGGCCGTGATCCGGCGGAGTATGGCCCAAGAGCCGGCAGCACCCGCCCCCGTGGCTGGGCGAAGCGTTCGTGAGGAATGCTCAGACTTCCAGGTTGTCGATCAGCCGCGTCTTGCCCAGCCGCGCGGCGGCCAGCGCCACCAGCGGCTCGCCCTCGGCCTGCGGCGCGCCCAGGTCGTGCCGGCGGCGCAGGCAGACATAGTCCGGCGCCCAGCCGTGGGCCTGCAGATGGCTCGTCGCCTCGGCCTCCAGCGCGGCCAGGTCGCGGCGGCCTGACTGCCAGCCGGCGATCAGCGCCTTCAGCGTGCGGCTCAGCCGCAGCGCCTCTTCCTTCTCCTCGGCGCTCAGGTAGCCGTTGCGCGAGGACAGGGCCAGGCCCTCGTCGCTGCGCGCGGTCTCGCCGGCCTGGATCTCGATGGGCAGGGCCATCTGCGCCACCATGCGGCGGATCACCATCAGCTGCTGGTAGTCCTTCTTGCCGAATACCGCGACGCTGGGCTGGACGATGTTGAACAGCTTGTGCACGACAGTGGCCACGCCGGTGAAGAAGCCCGGGCGGAAGTGGCCTTCGAGGATGTCGGCCAGCGCCGCCGGCGGCGTCACCTTGTAGCCCTGCGGCTCGGGGTAGAGCTCCTGCTCGGACGGGGCGAAGACGAAGTCGCAGCTTGCCGCCTCGAGCAGTTCCGCATCGCGTGCCAGCGTGCGCGGGTACTGGTCGAAGTCCTCGTTCGGTGCGAACTGCAGACGGTTGACGAAGATGCTGGCGATCACCGCGCCCTGCGGGCCGACCGCCTCGCGCGCCTGGCGCACCAGCGCCAAGTGGCCGTCATGCAGATTGCCCATGGTCGGCACGAAGCCGCGCGCCGCCTGCCCGGCCAGCGCCTGGCGCAATTCACCGATCGTGTGAATAACCTTCATCTTCAACGTACTGCTCTATGACTCACTTGAACCCGTGGATCGCATCGTCCGGGAAGGCGCCGCTGCGCACGTCCTGCACATAGCGCTGCACGGCCTGCTGGATGGAGGCCGAGCCTTCCATGAAGTTGCGCACGAAGCGCGGGCTGCGGCCGTGGCTGATGCCCAGCATGTCGTGCAGCACCAGCACCTGGCCCGAGCAGCCGACGCCGGCGCCGATGCCGATCACCGGGATGCTCAGCGCCTCGGTCACCTCGCGGGCGACGGCCGAGGGCACCATCTCCAGCACCAGCATCTGCGCGCCGGCCTCCTGCAGCTCCAGTGCATGGCGCTTCAGCAGCGCGGCACCGGAGTCGCCGCGGCCCTGCACCTTGAAGCCGCCCAGCGAGACGACCGTCTGCGGCGTGAAGCCCAGGTGGCCGCAGACCGGGATGCCGCGCTCGGTGATGAAGCGCACCGTCTCGTTGGTCCAGCCGCCGCCTTCGAGCTTGACCATGTGGGCGCCGAGCTTGAACAGCTGCGCGGCGTTGCGCCAGGCCTCTTCCTTGGAGAGGTGGTAGCTGTCGAAGGGCAGGTCGGCGACGATCCAGGCGTTCCTGTTGCCGCGGGCCACCGAGCGCGTGTGGTACAGCATCGAGTCCATGGACACGGCCACCGTCGACTCCGCGCCGTGCAGCACATTGCCCAGCGAATCGCCGATCAGCATCACGTCCACGCCGGCCTCGTCCTGCAGGTGGGCGAAGGTGGCGTCGTAGCAGGTCAGCATGACGATCTTCTCGCCCTTGGCATGCATGTCCAGCAGGCGGGGCAGGTTGATCGGCTTGCGTTGTTCAGTGCTCGTCATGACGGGTCCCATCGGTTGCGGGCCGCAGTGTAGCGGCGGCCTCCGGTTTGCGCGGGGCGCAGCCGGGAAGGTACGCTCGCGGCCGAGGAGAGGCAAATCCAGCATCATGACCCTGACCGAATTGCGCTATGTCGTCGCCGTCGCCCGCGAGCGCCACTTCGGTCGCGCCGCCGAAGCCTGCTTCGTCTCGCAGCCGACGCTGAGCGTGGCCATCAAGAAGCTCGAGGAGGAGCTGGACGTCAAGATCTTCGAGCGCGGCGCCACCGAGGTCTCGGTGACCCCGCTGGGCGAGGACATCGTGCGCCAGGCGCAGGCGGTGATCGAGCAGGCCAGCGCGATCAAGGAGATCGCCAAGCGCGGCAAGGATCCGCTGGCCGGCGCGCTGAAGCTGGGCATCATCTACACGATCGGGCCCTACCTGCTGCCGGGCCTGGTGCGTGGGCTGATCGAGCGCCATCCGCAGATGCCGCTGATCCTGCAGGAGAACTTCACCGTCAAGCTGCTGGAGATGCTGCGCACCGGCGAGCTGGACTGCGCCATCATGGCCGAGCCTTTCCCCGACGCCGGCCTGGCCGCGGCGCCGCTGTACGACGAGCCTTTCATGATCGCGGTGCCCACCGCCCACGAGTTCGCCAAGCGCGAGCAGGTCAGCGCCGAGGAGCTGAAGAGCCAGACCATGCTGCTGCTGGGGACGGGCCACTGCTTCCGCGACCACGTGCTGGAGGTCTGCCCCGAGTTCGCCCGCTTCTCCAGCGACGCCGAGGGCATCCGCAAGAGCTTTGAGGGCTCCTCGCTGGAGACGATCAAGCACATGGTGGCCTCCGGCATGGGCATCACGGTCGTGCCGCAGCTCTCGGTGCCGCAGGAGCCCCAGCCGCACCTGCGCTTCGTGCCCTTCGCGCCGCCGATCCCGCAGCGCCGCGTGGTGCTGGTGTGGCGCCGCACCTTCACGCGCTACGAGGCGATCGCCGCCTTGCGCAATGCCATCCACGACTGCAAGCTGCCGGGCGTGACGTGGTTGAATTCGGATTGATTGATTGACCGCAGTTTCATCGACAAGGAAGGACCGTTCATGGCCAAGACGAAGAAGACCGCCGCCGCTGCATCGAGCATCAACATCGGCATCAGCGACAAGGACCGCGGCGCCATCGCCGGCGGCCTGTCCCGGCTGCTCGCGGACACCTACACGCTGTACCTGACCACGCACAACTTCCACTGGAACGTCACCGGCCCGATGTTCAACTCGCTGCACGCGATGTTCATGGCCCAGTACACCGAGCTGTGGAACGCGGTGGACCCGATCGCCGAGCGCATCCGCGCGCTGGGCCATGCGGCGCCCGGCTCCTACGGCCAGTTCTCCAAGCTCTCCAGCCTGCCGGACGCGCCGGCCACGCCGCCCAAGGCGATGGAGATGGTGGCCATCCTGGTGGCCGGCCACGAAGGCGCCGCCCGCACCGCGCGCGGCCTGTTCGAGCTGGTGGACAAGGCCAGCGACGAGCCGACCGCCGACCTGCTCACGCAACGCCTGACGGTGCACGAGCAGGCCGCCTGGATGCTGCGCTCCCTGCTTGACGAGTGAAGCGATGACCCGCGACATCTACACCGAGCCCTCGCCGGTCGACGTCGACACGCTGGCCAACCTCGGCCCGCTGCGGCCGCTGGCCGGCGTCTGGCAGGGCTCGCGCGGCCTGGACGTGAAGCCCAAGGCCGAGGGGCCGAAGAAGCAGGCCTATGTCGAGCGTATCGAGCTGCAGCCGATCGACCCGGTCACCAACGGCCCGCAGCTGCTCTACGGCCTGCGCTACTACACCCACATCACCAAGCCCGACAACGTGAAGACCTATCACGAGCAGGTCGGCTACTGGCTGTGGGAGCCGGCGACCGGCACGGTGATGCACACGCTGACGATCCCGCGCGGCCAGGTGGCGATGGCCGCCGGCAGCGCCTCGCCCGACGCCACCGAGTTCACGCTGAAGGCCACGCAAGGCCTGGAGACCTGGGGCATCTGCTCCGCGCCCTTCCTGCAGGAGGCCTTCCGCACCACGGACTTCATCATCAAGGTCGCCATCAATGCCGATGGGACATGGAGTTATGAGGAAGACACCGTGCTGCAGATCCTCGGGCAGGAGGAGCCGTTTCACCATACGGACCGCAACCTGCTGAACGTCAAGCTGGCGGAGCCCACGCCGAACCCGCTGGCGCGCGGCTTGCCACGCTAAGGCCATGACCTCGATCGCCATCCTCAGCTTCGACGGCTTCAACGAGCTGGACAGCTTCATCGCGCTGGGCCTGCTGAACCGGCTGCGCCCGCGCGGCTTCAATGCCGAGCTGGCCGGCCCGGGCAGCCACGTCACCTCGATGAACGGGGTGACGGTGCAGCTGCAGCGGCCGCTGGAATGGGCCAACGAGGCCGATGTGGTGCTGTTCGGCTCGGGCATCTACACCCGCGCCATCGCGCAGAACTCGGCCCTGCTGGACCGGCTGCAGCTGGACCCGCTGCGCCAGCTGATCGGCTCGCAGTGTTCCGGCGCGCTGCTGATGGCGCGGCTGGGCCTGCTGGGCGACATGCCCGCCTGCACCGACACGACGACCAAGCCCTGGCTGGTCGAGACCGGCACCGTGGTGCTGGACCACGAGCCCTTCCATGCGCGCGGCCCGGTGGCCACGGCCGGCGGCTGCCTGGCCTCCCAGTACCTGGCCACCTGGGTGATGGTGCTGAAGGCCGGCGAGGAGGCCGCCCGCGAGGCGCTGAGCTATGCAGCACCGGTGGGCGAGAAGGCGGAGTACGTGGAGCGCCTGCTGGCACGCGTGCGCCCCTTCGTGCCGGGCGCCGCGTCGACGTAACGCCTTACTTCAGCAGCGCGCAGGCCAGTTCGCCGACGCGCTTCAGCGCTGCCGGGTGCCCTTCGCCCCAGTCCGCGCCGATGCCGATGCGCAGGCAGCCCTTGTAGCGGGCGTGGGCGCTGAACAGGCTGCCCGGCGCCACCAGGATGCCCTCGGCCTGCGCCGCCTGCTGCAGCACTTGCGCGTCCGCGCCGCGCGGCAGTTCCACCCACAGCAGCAGCCCGCCCGGCGGATCGCTGACGCGCGTGCCGGCCGGGAAGTGCTCGGCGATCAGGCCGCGCGCCAGCTCCAGCCGCGCCGCCGCCACATTGCGCAGCTGGCGCATCGCCGCCGTGTGGCCGGCCTGGGATAGCAGGTCCGCCAGTGCCAGCTCCACCACCGCCGTCTGCGCGCCCTGCACGCTCTTGAGCCGGCGCAGCGCCTCGGTCCAGCGGCCCGCCTCCACCCAGCCCAGGCGCAGGCCCGGCGCCACCGACTTGGTGAAGGAGTCGCACAGCATCACATGGCCGCTGGTATCGAAGCTCTTCACCGCGCGGCGGAACTCCTCGTGGAAGACCAGGTCGCTGTAGACCGCGTCCTCGATCACCGCGATGTCGTGCCGCGTGGCCATCTGGGCCAGGCGCCGGCGCTCGGCGATCGGCATGCAGGAGCCCAGCGGGTTGGACAGCGTGGGCACCACCAGCACGGCCTTCACCGGCTGCGTGTCCAGCGCGAGCTGCAGCGCGTCGAGCGAGAGGCCGTGGCGCGGATGGGTGGGGATCTCCAGCGCGCGCAGGTGCAGGCTCTGCAGCAGCTCGAGGAAGGAGTAGTGGGTCGGCGACTCGATGGCGACGATGTCGCCCGGCTGCGTGGCGGCGCGCAGGCACAGGCTGATCGCCTCCATGCAGCCGGCGGTCAGCGTGATCCGCTCGGGGTCGAGGCTGCAGCCGCGGTGCAGCGCGTGGCGGGCCAGCGCCCGGCGCGCCTCGGGGTGGCCGTCGGGCTCGGGGTAGTGGCACAGCAGCTCGCGGTGGCGCTGCACGGTGCGCACCAGCGTGCGGCGCACGCGGTCGGTGTCCAGCATCGAGGCGCCGGGCGTGCCGCTGCTGAAGCTGATCACCGCAGCGTCGCTCTCGGGCGGCTGGGCCAGCAGGCGGCGCCCCAGCACGTCGACCGTGACCCGGTTGGCGCGGCGGATGGCGCGGGCGATCGTCGGCTCGGGCAGCGTGCGGGCCGCGGCCGGGCGCGCGGCGACGAAGAAGCCCGAGCGGGGCCGCGCCTCGATCAGCCGCGCATCCTCCAGCCAGTGGTAGGCCTGCACCGCGGTGCTGATCGCCACGCCGTGCTGGCGCGCCGTCTCGCGCACCGAGGGCAGGCGCTGGCCGCGCGCGAGGCTGCCGTGGCGGATCGCCTCGGCCAGGCCGTGGGCGATGCGCAGGTAGAGGGCGCCGTCGCTGTCCGCCGCGACCGGGCTGTACTGCATGTCCATGGCCCATTCTGTATTGGCTGTGCATAGGCAAACCAGTACAGATGCAGGCAAGCACGGCCGGTACAGCCGCGGCGCGACGGCGTCTGTGCGGTCCGCGTTCGCTGTCCCTTGTGCCTGTTGCCGCGCGGTAGGGCGCCGGATAGTCATCGCCATGAACACCGCAAGCATCGACGCACAAGAGCTGGCCCTGCCGCGCCGGGGCCCCGTGCAGCACCTGGACTGCGAGGCCGGCGCCGCGGCCGAGCTGCTGGTCCTCGAAGGCCGCGTCTGGCTGACCCGCGAGGGCTGGCTGGACGACCACTTCCTCGCCGCCGGCGAGCGCTGGACCGTCGCCGGCCCGGCGCGCCTGCACGTCAGCGCCGATGGCGGCGACGCGGCCCTGCTCGCGCTGAGGCGCCGTTCGGGCTGACCCGCGATAATCGCGGGCTATGTCCACCGACCTCCCGACCCGCATCCAGACGGAAGTGCGCCGCCGCCGCACCTTCGCGATCATTTCCCACCCCGACGCGGGCAAGACCACGCTGACCGAGAAGCTGCTGCTGTTCTCGGGCGCGATCCAGATCGCCGGCTCGGTGAAGGCGCGCAAGGCCACGCGCCATGCCACCTCCGACTGGATGGAGATCGAGAAGCAGCGCGGCATCTCGGTGGCGTCGTCCGTCATGCAGATGGAATACCGCGAGTGCGTGATCAACCTGCTGGACACGCCGGGCCACCAGGACTTCTCCGAGGACACCTACCGCGTGCTGACGGCGGTGGACGCCGCGCTGATGGTGATCGACGCGGCCAACGGCGTGGAGCCGCAGACCCGCCGCCTGCTGCAGGTCTGCCGGGCGCGAAACACGCCCATCGTCACCTTCGTCAACAAGATGGACCGCGAGGTGCAGGACCCGCTGGCGCTGATGGACGAGATCGAGCGCGAGCTGGGCATGACGGTCGTGCCCTTCACCTGGCCGGTCGGCATGGGCAAGGCCTTCCGCGGCGTGATGGACCTGCGCCAGGAGCGCATGCGCGTGTTCGCCCCGGGCGAGGACCGCGCGGCCGGTGAAGAGGAAGTGCTGCAGGGCCTGGACAACCCCGCCTATGCCGAGCGCTTCGGCATGCAGTACGAGCAGGCGCAGGGCGAGATCGAGCTGGTGCGCGAGGCCGCGCCCGCCTTCGACCTGGAAGAGTTCCTGGCCGGTCGCCAGACGCCGATGTTCTTCGGCTCGGCGGTCAACAACTTCGGCGTCCAGGAGATCCTGGACGCGCTGGTCGAACTGGCCCCGGCGCCGAGCGAGCGCGCCGCGATGCAGCGCGTCGTCAAGCCCGAGGAGCCCAAGTTCAGCGGCGTGGTCTTCAAGATCCAGGCGAACATGGACCCCTCGCACCGCGACCGCATTGCTTTCCTGCGCGTGGCCTCGGGCCATTTCGAGCGCGGCATGCGGCTGAAGGTGGTCCGCTCGGGGAAGGAGTTACGTCCCAACACCGTGGTGAGCTTCCTGTCCCAGCGCCGCGAGCTGCTGGACGAGGCCTTCGGCGGCGACATCATCGGCATTCCGAACCACGGCGTCCTGCAGCTGGGCGACACGATCACCGAGGGCGAGGCGCTGCAGTTCACCGGCCTGCCCTTCTTCGCGCCGGAAATGTTCCGCTCCGTCGAAGTGGCCGACCCGCTGAAGACCAAGCAGCTGCGCGAGGGCCTGCGCCAGCTCGGCGAGGAAGGCGCGATCCAGGTCTTCCGCCCCGAGGCCGGCAGCGTGCTGCTGCTGGGCGCGGTGGGCCAGCTGCAGTTCGAGGTGGTGGCGCATCGCCTGGAGCATGAGTACGGCTGCAAGGCCCGCGTCATGCCGGCCCGCTACAACGTGGCCCGCTGGGTCACCTGCGACGAAGCCGACGGCGGCGAGAAGGAGCTGCGCCGCTTCATCGACCACAACGCCCACCGCGTCGCCTGGGACGCGGTCAACGCGCCCACCGTGCTGCTGGAATACGCCGGCGAGCTGCGCGCGATGCAGGAGAACTGGCCGAAGATCCGCTTCCACGCGCTGCGGGAGCACGCGGGGCTGGTGTTCCAGCAGCGGCTGGACGGTTGACCGAGCACGCGGGCATAGACTGGATGGCATGACCATCCTCACCACCGCCCGCCTGCGCCTGGAACCGATCACCGACGCCCACTTCGAGGGCCTGCACGCGCTCAACAGTGACGCTGAAGTGATGCGTTACGTCACCGGCAGGCCCGACACGCCCGAGGACACCTGGGAGGCGATCGAGCGGACGAAGGCCCGCTGGGCCGAGTGGGGCTATTCCTGGTGGGCCTTCATCGAGATCGAGACGGGCGAACTGGTCGGCGCCGGCTGCGTCCAGCATCTCGGCCGCGACAAGGCCAACCCGCACGAGACCGGCTGGCGCCTGCGCCGCGACCGCTGGGGCCGCGGCTATGCGATCGAGGCGGCGCGCGAGATGGCCCGCTTCGCCTTCGAGGATCTGCGGGCACCGGAACTGTGCGCCGTCTGCATGCCCGAGAACGTCGCGTCTTCGCGCGTGATGGAGCGGCTGGGCATGAGCTATCGCGGCTCGGGTCACTGGTATGACATGGAGATGTCGGTGTATGGCATGAGCCACGCCGAATGGCTTGGCACGCGGCCTGCTTGAGCCTTAGTATCGATCTCATAGAGGAGGATTCCGCCATGCAGACGCTCGACGAAATGCTCTCGCTGAACCTGTTGACCCCCGACCAGCATGCCGAGATCCATGCCTGGGCGCGGCGGGCCAAGACGCCCGAGAAGATCATGGAAATGCCGCCGCAGCTGTGGCGGGCGCTGGAGCTGGCCAGCGTGCTGATGGACTTCGAGGCGCCGGGGGGCGCGTCAGGCCATTGAAACTGAGGGTTAGCCCCGAAGGGTTCGGGTAAGTTTTCGCCACTACATTGGGCGCCTGCCACTCTGTTCCCGGAGCGAAAACCTGGCGATGAGCGACCTGATCCTCGAGACGCGCGGACTGACCAAGGACTTCAAGGGCTTCACCGCCGTGGACAACGTGGACCTGCGCGTGCAGCGCGGCCACATCCACGCCCTGATCGGCCCCAACGGCGCCGGCAAGACCACCTGCTTCAACCTGCTGACGAAGTTCCTGACGCCCACGCGCGGCAGCATCGTCTTCGACGGCAGCGACATCACCGCCGAGAAGCCGGCGCAGATTGCCCGGCGCGGCGTGATCCGCTCCTTCCAGATCTCGGCCGTGTTTCCGCACCTGACCGTGCTGGAGAACGTGCGCATCGGCCTGCAGCGCTTCACCGGCACCAGCTTCCACTTCTGGAAGGGCCTGACCGGCCTGCGCCAGCTGGATGCGAAAGTCCTGGCCCTGCTGGAGCTGGTGGACCTGCGCGAGATGGCCGCGCTGAAGGCCGGCGAGCTGCCCTACGGCCGCAAGCGCGCGCTGGAGATCGCCACCACGATGGCGATGGAGCCGCAGCTGATGCTGCTGGACGAACCCACCCAGGGCATGGGCCACGAGGATGTGGACCGCGTCACCGCGCTGATCAAGCGGGTGGCCGAGGGCCGCACGGTGCTGATGGTGGAGCACAACATGAAGGTCGTCTCCCGCATCGCCGACCGCATCACCGTGCTGGCGCGCGGCGCGGTGCTGGCCGAAGGGGACTACGCGGAAGTGTCGAGGCACCCGGCGGTGCTGGAAGCCTATATGGGCAGCGAAGCCAGCGACCTGCAGGGAGCCCATTGAGATGACGGCAGCCCTGGAAATCAAGGATCTCCACGCCTGGTACGGCGAAAGCCACATCCTCCACGGCATCAACCTCAGCGTCCCGCAGGGCCAGGTCTTGACCCTGCTGGGCCGCAACGGCGCCGGTCGCACGACCACGCTGCGCGCCATCATGGGCCTGACCGGCGCCCGCAAGGGCTCGATCAAGGTCCACGGCACCGAGACCATCGGCCTGGCCACGCACCGCATCGCCCACCTGGGCCTGGGCTACTGCCCGGAGGAGCGCGGCATCTTCGCCTCGCTGTCCACCGAGGAGAACCTGCGCCTGCCGCCGCCGCTGTCCAAGGGCCGCGCGAAGGCGATGAGCGAGGCCGAGATCTACGCGATGTTCCCCAACCTGGCCGAGCGCCGCCACAGCCCCGGCACGCGGCTCTCCGGCGGCGAGCAGCAGATGCTGGCCGTGGCCCGCATCCTGCGCACCAAGGCCGACATCCTGCTGCTGGACGAGATCTCCGAGGGCCTGGCCCCGGTGATCGTGCAGGCGCTGGCGCGGATGATCCGCACGCTGAAATCGCAGGGCTTCACCATCGTGATGGTGGAGCAGAACTTCCGTTTTGCCGCCCCGCTGGCCGACCACTTCATCGTGATCGAGCATGGCGAGGTGGTCGAGTCCTTCACCGCTGCCGAGCTGCCCGCCAAGCAGGCCGTGCTCGACGAGTTGCTCAGCGTCTGAACAAACCAAGTTCCCGATACCAACAAGGAGACCCATCATGACGACGACCCACAAGCTCAAGCGTGTTGCCCTGGCCGGCGCCCTGGCCTGCACCGGCCTGGCCGCCCAGGCCCAGATCTCCGGCGACGTGGTCAAGATCGGCATCATCACCGACATGTCCAGCGTCTACGCGGACATCGACGGCGCCGGTGGCGTCGAGGCGATCAAGATGGCCATCGCCGACATGAAGGGCATGGCGGCCGGCAAGAAGGTCGAGCTGATCTTCGCCGACCACCAGAACAAGCCCGATGTCGCCGCCTCCAAGGCCCGCGAGTGGATGGACACGCAGGGCCTGGACATGCTGATCGGCGGCACCAACTCCGGCACCAACCTGGCCATGGCCAAGGTCGCGGCCGAGAAGAAGAAGCCCTTCATCTCGATCGGCGCCGGTTCCTCGCGCCTGACCAACGAGGACTGCACGCCCTACACGATCCACTATGCCTACGACACCGTGGCCCTGGCCAACGGCACCGGCGCGGCGGTGACCAAGGCGGGAGGCAAGACCTGGTACTTCCTGACGGCCGACTACGCCTTCGGCGCCTCGCTGCAGGCCGACACCACGGCCGTGGTCGCCAAGAGCGGCGGCCAGGTGCTGGGCAGCGTCAAGCATCCGCTGAACGCCAGCGACTTCTCCTCCTTCCTGCTGCAGGCCCAGTCCAGCAAGGCGCAGATCCTCGGCCTGGCCAATGCCGGCGGCGACACGATCAACACGATCAAGGCGGCCAACGAGTTCGGCATCACCAAGACGATGAAGCTGGCCGGCCTGCTGATGTTCATCAACGACGTGCACTCGCTGGGCCTGAAGGCCACGCAGGGCATGTACCTGACCGACAGCTGGTACTGGAACGAGAGCCCCGAGGCCCGCGCCTGGAGCCGCCGCTTCTTCGAGAAGATGAAGCGCATGCCCTCCTCGCTGCAGGCCGCCGACTACTCCGCCACGATGCACTACCTGAAGGCCGTCGAGGCGCTCAAGAGCGACGACGCCGACAAGGTGATGGCCAAGATGAAGGAGATGCCGATCAACGACTTCTACACCAAGGGCACGATCCGCAAGGAAGACGGCCGCGGCATGCACGACATGTTCCTGATGCAGGTGAAGACGACGGCGGAATCCACCGAGCCCTGGGACTACTACAAGGTGGTGGCGCGCATCCCGGCGGAAGAGGCCTACACGAAGCTCGCGGACAGCAAGTGCCCGATGGTCAAGAAGTGATGCCGTGACTGAGATCTTCGGCATCCCCCTCTCCGCCTTCCTGAGCCAGCTGCTGCTGGGCTTGGTCAACGGCTCGTTCTACGCGATGCTGTCGCTGGGCCTGGCGGTGATCTTCGGCATGCTCAACATCATCAACTTCGCGCATGGCGCGCTGTACATGATGGGGGCCTTCATCGCCTGGATGGGCGGCGAGTACCTGGGCCTGTCCTACTGGTGGATGCTGATCCTGGCGCCGCTGGCGGTGGGCCTGGTCGGCGTGGTCATCGAGCGGCTGCTGCTGCAGTGGCTGTACAAGCTCGACCACCTCTACGGCCTGCTGCTCACCTTCGGCATCACGCTGGTCACCGAGGGCATCTTCCGCTCGTTCTACGGCGTGTCGGGCCAGCAGTATTCGGTGCCGGAACAGCTGCAGGGCGCCACCAACCTCGGCTTCATGATCCTGCCGAACTACCGGGCCTGGGTGGTGGTGGCGTCCATCGTCGTCTGCCTGGCGGTGTGGGCGCTGATCGAGAAGACCTCGCTGGGCGCCACGCTGCGCGCCGGCACCGAGAACCCCAAGCTCGTGCAGGCCTTCGGCATCAACGTGCCCCGCATGGTGACGCTGACCTACGCCGGCGGCGTGGCGCTGGCGGCCTATGCCGGCGTGCTGGCCGCGCCGGTGCTGCAGGTGAGCCCGCTGATGGGCTCCAACCTGATCATCGTCGTGTTCGCAGTGGTGGTGATCGGCGGCATGGGCTCCATCCTCGGCTCGATCCTCACCGGCCTGGGGCTGGGCGTCATCGAAGGACTGACCAAGGTCTTCTATCCCGAGGCGTCCAACACCGTGGTGTTCGTCGTCATGGCCATCGTGCTGCTGGTGCGCCCCGCCGGCCTCTTCGGCAAAGAGAAGTGATGAACATCAAGGACAAACGACTGCTGGGCTACATCGCCCTGTTCGCCGGCATCGCGCTGCTGCCGGCGCTGGGCGTGTATCCCTTCTTCGTGATGAAGGTGATCTGCTATGCGATGTTCGCCTGCGCCTTCAACCTGCTGATCGGCTTCACCGGCCTGCTGAGCTTCGGCCATGCGGCCTTCCTCGGCACCGCGGCCTACTGCGCCGGCCATGCGCTGAAGGTCTGGGGCCTGCCGCCGCTGCTGGGCCTGCTGGTGGGCGTGGGCGCGGCGGCGCTGATGGGGCTGGTGTTCGGCATCCTGGCGATCCGGCGCTCGGGCATCTACTTCTCGATGATCACGCTGGCGCTGTCGCAGATGCTGTTCTTCGTCTTCCTGCAGGCGCCCTTCACCGGCGGCGAGGACGGCCTGCAATCGGTGCCGCGCGGCCATCTGCTGGGGCTGAACCTGGAGAACGACCTCTCGCTGTACTACGTCGTGCTGGCCATCTTCGCCGCGCAGTTCTGGCTGATCTACCGCACGGTGAACTCGCCCTTCGGCCAGGTGCTCACGTCGATCCGCGAGAACGAGGCCCGCGCCACCTCGCTGGGCTACGACGTGGACCGCTTCAAGCTGCTGGCCTTCGTGCTCTCGGCCGCGCTGGCCGGCCTGGCCGGCGCCACCAAGACCTGGGTGCTGGGCTTCGCCACGCTGACCGACGCGATCTGGACGACCTCCGGCGCCGTCATCCTGATGACCCTGGTCGGCGGCATGGGCACGCTGGTCGGTCCGATCGTCGGCGCGCTGGTGATCATCGCGCTGGAGAACAAGATCGGCGACCTGGGCAAGGCCCTGGCCGGCCTGACCGGCATCGAGTGGTTCAACGGCCTGGGTGAATCGGTGAGCCTGGTGACCGGGCTGATCTTCATCACCTGCGTGCTGGCCTTCCGGCGCGGGCTGGTGGGCGAGGCGCTGGCGCTGAAGGACCGGCTGGCCGCGCCGCGGCGCTGACCAGGCAGGCGCGGGCCGCGGCGCGACAATTGCGCCATGAATGACGTCGCCAGCCCCGCCCCTTCCCGCCTGCAGCTGTACCTCGACCTGATCCGCTGGGATCGCCCGGCCGGCTGGCTGTTGCTGCTGTGGCCGACGCTGTCGGCGCTGTGGATCGCGGCGGACGGCTTTCCCGGCTGGCACCTGCTGGCGGTCTTCATCGCCGGCACGGTGCTGATGCGCAGCGCCGGCTGCTGCGTCAACGACGTGGCCGACCGCGAGTTCGACCGCCACGTCAAGCGCACCGCGAAGCGGCCCGTCACCTCGGGCGCCGTCTCCGTCAAGGAGGCGTTGCTCTTCGGCGCGGTGCTGGCGCTGGCCGCCTTCCTGCTGGTGCTGACGACCAATGCGCCGACCATCCTGATGTCCTTCGCCGCGCTGGCCGTGGCCCTCGTCTATCCGTATGCGAAGCGGGTCGTCTCGATGCCGCAGGCGGTGCTGGGCGTGGCCTTCAGCTTCGGCATCCCGATGGCCTTCTCGGCCGCGCTGGGCGGCAATGAATGGAGCTGGTCGGGCGTCTACAACGCCGCGCCGTGGACCGCCTGGGCGCTGCTCGTCTCCAACCTGTTCTGGGTGCTGGCCTACGACACCGAGTACGCGATGGTGGACCGCGACGACGACATCCGCATCGGCATCAAGACCTCCGCGCTGACGCTGGGCCGCTTCGACGTGGCCGGCGTGATGGCCTTCTATGCGATCCACCTGGCCAGCTGGACCTGGCTGGGCCTGCGCTTCGGCCTGGGCCGCGTCTTCCTGCTGGGCATAGCCGCCGCCGCGGCGCAGGTGCTGTGGCACTTCACGCTGATCCGCGACCGCAGCCGCGAGGGCTGCTTCAAGGCCTTCCGCCAGAACCACTGGGTGGGCTTTGCCGTCTTTGCCGGCACGGTGGCGGATTTGGCGCTGCGTTAAGGTAACGCGTTAGCTTGACGGCGTCGCGCCGGGGGCCACGGCAGTGCCGGAATGCCACGGTCGAGAAAAATTCTGGCCGGAAAGTAGTCTTCGCCGTCGCAAAGTGCTAATTTCTGAACATTAAGTTGCGGATTCGGGCACGTGAATTCTTCACAAATGCACGGCCGACAATTCACGCAACCTAGGGGGGATCAGCGCCTAATCTTGGCCCGTCGTGCGGTCGTCCTGGCCTGTCTTTGCCTGGGAGCTCGAAGATGTGGACTGCGAAACCAGATCCCCTGGATGCCACTGCCGCCGCTCTGGCGGTCACGCTGGCCCAGGGACGCGGCGAGAGTGCCGCCCTACCTGCCCTACCGGCTTTACCCGCCCCGATCGCGCCAGCCCCTGCCGTCGTCATGCGGCCGCGGGCCGAGCGGCGCCAGGCCAGTTCGCTCAGCAGCCACTGGATGAGCCTGGTGCTCGAGGAGCTGGACTACGGCGTGCTGCTGCTTACCGCCGACGGCCGCGTGCTCCACTGCAACCTGGCCGCGCGGCGCAATCTCGACGGTGACCACCCGCTGGAGCTGGTCGACAACCAGGTCCGCGTGCGCGACCCGAAGGATGCCCAGGCCATGGCCGACGCGCTGCAGGGCGCGCAGCGAGACGGCCTGCGCTGCCTGCTGCGCCTCGGCGAGGGCGCGGCCAAGGCGAACGTGGTCGTGGTGCCGCTGAACCGCGACGTGGCCCAGGCGGCGGTGCTGCTGGTGCTGGAGCGCCGCCAGCTCTGCGGCGAGCTGGCCGCCCAGTGGTTCGCGCTGCGCTACGGCCTGACCCCCACCGAGACCGAGGTGCTGAAGGCGCTCTCGGCCGGCGCGCGGCCCGGCGATGTGGCGGCCCAGCAGGGCGTGGCCATCTCTACCGTGCGCACGCAGATCCAGAGCATCCGCGCCAAGTCCGGCGCCGACAGCATCGGCGAGCTGCTGCGCCAGCTGGCCATGCTGCCGCCGCTGATGTCGGCGCTGCGGATGGAGCTGAACTAGCGCGTGACCGCTCCGCCAGGCGCCCATCCCGGGGGCGCCATCCGTCCGTGGGCGGAAGATTTCACGGCGCCTGCCATCGGGCGGCCCCCGTGCTCCCGTAACATCGCCTCTTGCCTGCGGCCAGTGCCGCCAGAGCAGGAACGATGGACATTCACGCGAACAGCAGCAGCAGCATCAACAACGGCCTGGCGGGCGAGCCCGGCCTCGACGAGCTCCCGCCCAGCCTGCAGGCGCTGGCGGCTGGCGGCATCGCGCGCAGCTACCGGCGCGGCACGGTGCTGATCGAGGAAGGCTCGCAGGGCGACAGCCTCTACCTGATCCTCTCGGGCAGCCTGCGCGCCTACTCCTGCGACAACCGCGGCCGCGAGATCACCTACGGCGTCTACGGCCCCGGCGAATACGTCGGCGAGATGAGCCTGGACGGCGGCCCGCGCTCGGCCAGCGTGATCACCGAGTCCGCCGCGCGCTGCGTGATCATCACCCGCTCCAGCCTGCTGGCCCATATCGCCGCCCATCCGGAATTCGCGCTGGAGCTGCTGACCAAGGTCATCCGCCGCGCCCGCTCGGCCACGCTCTCGACCAAGCAGCTGGCGCTCAACGACGTCTACGGCCGGCTCAAGACCCTGCTGCAGCAGGAGACCCAGATCGGCGAGGAACTGGCGCTGACGCACCAGGCGATGGCCCAGCGCCTGGGCTGCTCGCGCGAGATGGTGTCCAAGCTGATCAAGGATCTGGAAGCCGGCGCCTACCTGCTGCGGGTCACCAACGGCCGCTACCGCCGCCTGCGCGACCTGCCCGCGCGCTGGTAATCGCCGATCAGCCCGCCCGCTGCTTCAGCGGCGGCGCGATCTCGAAGCGCTGGGCGGGCTTCTCCGCCCGCTCGTACAGCGGCATCACCTTCGGCAGATTGGCCTGCAGGTCGCGGATGCGCGTCGGCCCGGCCGGGTGGGTGGACAGCCACTGCGGCGGCGCACCCTTGGCGGCGGCGCCCATCTTCTGCCACAGCGTGACCGAGGCGCGCGGGTCGTAGCCGGCGCGGGACGCGAGTTCCATGCCCACCAGGTCGGCCTCGCTCTCGTCCTCGCGGGAGAAGGTCAGCGTCATCAATTGCCCGCCCATGCGCAGCACCGCGTCGCCGACATTGCCCAGCCCCAGCAAGGCCGAAAGCCCGCTGACCACCAGCGAGGTGCCGGCGTTCTTGCCCATGCGTTCGCGGGCATGCTCGCGCAGCGCGTGCGCCACCTCGTGGCCCATCACCATCGCCACCTCGTCGTCGCTGAGCTTGAGCTTCTCGAGGATGCCGTAGAAGAAGGCGATCTTGCCGCCGGGCATGCAGAAGGCGTTCAGCTGCTGGTCGGCCACCAGGTTGACCTCCCAGCGCCACTGCTTGGCGCGGGCATTCCAGGCCGGGGCCTGGACGATGATGCGCTTGGCGATCTCGCGCAGCCGCACCAGCTGCGGCTGGTTGGGCGGGGCCAGGGCGCGCTTGGCGGCCGCCTGCTGCATCAGCTGCGCGTACTGCTGCGCGCCGGCCTGCTCCACCTGCGCGGCCGGTACGAGCCGGGCGAACTTGCTGGTCTCGCCGACGTCCACGCCCTCGCGCGGGGGCGGCTGTTGCGCGACGGCCGGCAGCGCGGCGCCCAGCAGCAGCGCGCTGAACAGGCGCCGGCCGTGGCAGCTGCAGCCGCCCACGGGCGCATCGACGGGGATTTCCGGGAATTCGAAGTCCGAAGCCATGAAGGGCATTGTCCGGCATGACAATGGCGGCCATGTCCTCGTCCCCCAACGCCGCCTTCGACAAGCAGCAGTTCCGCGCCGCCCTCGGCATGTTCGCCACCGGCGTGACCATCATCACCGCCCGCGCGCCCGACGGCTCCCTCGTCGGCCTCACCGCGAACTCGTTCAACTCCGTCTCGCTGGAGCCGCCGCTGGTGCTCTGGAGCCTGGGCCGCCAGGCCGGCTCGATGCCGATCTTCAGCCGCGGCTCGCACTACGCGATCAACATCCTCGCCGCCTCGCAGATGGAGCTGGCCAAGCGCTTCGCGATGCGCGACGTGGACCGCTTCGCCGGCGTGGCCTGGCGCGAGGGCGCCGGCGGCGCGCCGGTGCTGGAGGGGGCGGTCGCCACCTTCGAATGCGCCAACCGCAGCCGCTACGAGGAAGGCGACCACGTGATCTTCGTCGGCGAGGTCGAGTGCTGCTCGGCCCAGCCGGGCGTGCCGCCGCTGATCTTCCACGGTGGCCGCTACTTCACCGAGCTACCTCTTTAAGGCTCCCACCAGTAGCGCAGCGCGTGGAAGTAGATCGGCGCCGCGAAGATCACCGAGTCGAGCCGGTCCAGCATGCCGCCGTGGCCCTCGATCATGTGGCCCCAGTCCTTGACGCCGCGGTCGCGCTTGATCGCCGACATCACGAGCCCGCCGAAGAAGCCCATCAGGCACAGGGCCAGGGCAATCAGCGCGGCCTGCCAGGGATTGAAGGGCGTGGCCCAGTAGAGCGAGGCGCCCAGGGCGGTGGCGCTGGCCACGCCGCCGATCAGGCCCTCCCAGGTCTTGCTGGGCGACAGTTCCGGCGCCACCTTGCGCCGGCCGCAGAGCTTGCCCCAGACGTACTGCAGCACGTCGCTGCCCTGCACCACGATCACCAGGAAGCCGATCAGCAGCAGCCTGCGGTCGCCATAGCCGGGGATGTTCAGCGTCAGCAGCGCGGGCACGTGGCTGATGCAGAACACGCAGACCATCAGCCCCCATTGCAGCTTGGTCGTGCGCTCCAGGAAGCGCTTGGTGTCGCCGCCGAAGGTGGCCAGGATCGGCAGCACCAGGAAGGCGTAGACCGGGATGAAGATCGAATAGAGCCCGTACCACTCGATCCAGACGAGGAAATACTGCAGCGGCAGCACCAGGTAGAAGGCCGCGGCCAGCGCGACATGATCGCCGCGCCGCGTGTAGGCCAGGCTCAGGAACTCGCGCAGCGCGTAGAACGAGATCAGGTAGAAGAGGACGATCACGCCCGCCTTGCCGAACACGAAGGCCAGCCCGATCACCGCCACCATCACCCACCAGGCCTTGACGCGGGCGTTCAGGTTGTCGATCACCGAATGCGGCCGGTCGGGCGCGAAGCGCCACTTCAGCAGCGCACCGATCGCCGAGGCCAGGATCAGCACGCCGGCCACGCCGCCGAACAGCGCCAGCGTGGTGTCCTGCGTGCTCGCGTCGGCCATGCTCATGGTGCTGTCGCTCCTTCCGGCAGGCGGTCGTATTCGGGGCGCAGGTCCAGCATCGCCTGGCGCGCGCGGGCGATGAAAGCCGCCTTGTCCTCGCCGGCGGCCAGCACCAGCGGCGCGCCGAAGCGCACGCTGCAGGCCAGCGGCACCGGCAGCAGCATGCCCTTGGGCAGCACCCGCTTCAGGTTCTCGATCCACACCGGCACCAGGCGCAGTTCCGGGCAGCTGCGGGCGATGTGGAAGAGCCCGCTCTTCAGTGGCAGCAAGGGCTCCTCGCCGGTGTTGCGGGTGCCCTCGGGGAACATGATCAGCGAGTCGCCGGCCTGCAGCGCGGCGGTCATCAAGGCCACGGGATCGCCGCCACCGTCGCGGCGGATCATCAGCGCGTTGAACACGTCGTGGCCGATGAAGCTGCGCAGCGGCGAGGCCTCCCAGTAGTCCTGGCCAGCCACCGGCCGGGTCAGCGAGCGCAGGTCCGGCGGCAGCGCGGCCCACAGCAGCACGAAGTCGCCATGGCTGCTGTGGTTGGCGAAGTACAGCGTCTGCCCGGCCGTGGGGCCGTTGCGCAGCCAGACGGCGTTGACGCCGGTGAGCAGCTTGGCGAACAGCACGATCGCGCGGCCGGCCAGCGTGGCGGCCAGTGGTTTGAGGAAAGCGTTCATCGGATCCATCCTCCCGCCAGGGCGGCGAGCAGTTGCAGCGCGACGACGACGGCATGCAGCTTCAGCAGCCGGCGCGTGCCGGCGATGCGTTCGTCCAGGCTGCGCGTGAGCGGCGCCGGCTTGCGCAGGCCGAGCGCGTCCAGTGCGTCATCGAGCAGTGGCAGCGAGACGATGCGGCCATCGGCCAGCGCCTCGAACAGCCGGCGATCCAGCGCGATGCGGTACGCGAAGTAGCGCTCGCCCAGGCCCAGCAGGAGCACCGGCGCCATGGCCTTGCCGAACATCAGCAGCAGCGCTGCGCCATCCAGCAGGAGGCTCAGCGCGGAGAGCACCGCCGAGGCCTGCAGCAGCGCCGCCAGCGCCGCGCAGCGGGCGCGCTCCCGTTCATCCATGTCGCCGCTCCAGCGCCGCCAACCAGGCCTCGCGCAGCACGATCTGCGGCCGCGCTCGCCTCACCGCGGCCAGCGCCGCCTCACCGGCCGCCCCGTCGCGCATCAGCCCCGCCGTCACCACCGCCGCGCTGCGCGAGAAACCCAGCGCGCAGCAGACCCACACCGCCCCTCCTGCCTCGCGCTGCCGCGCCAGCAG
>NZ_LYVQ01000001.1 GCF_001984095.1 Pelomonas sp. KK5 | reverse complement strand
CTATGTGGCCGGCCCCTACCCGGCCACGCTGGAAGGCGCGGTGCTGGCCGGTCAGGCCGCGCTGCGCGAGATCACGCGCACGACCTTCTCGCGGTAGTCCGCGAAGCCCATCTTGCGGTACAGCGCCAGCGCGCCGGCATTGGCGCTCATCACATGCAGGAAGGGCGTCTCGCCGCGCAGGCACTGGCGGCGGATCAGCTTGAGCATCAGCCGCTTCGCCATGCCGCGCCCCTGGAAATCAGGATGCGTGCAGACGCCGCTGATCTCGCGCAAGCGTCCGGCGCAGGAGCGCTCGCCGGCCATCGCGACCAGGCGCTCGCCTTCGAAGAAGCCGAAATAGTCGCCCAGCTCGATCGTGCGCAGGCCGAAAGGACCGGGGCGCGTCAGCTCAGCCAGGGCCAGCGACTGGGGCGCATGGGAAGCGTCGAGCTGCCGGGCATCGGGCGCCGCATCGTCGACGGGCGTCTCGCCGGCCCAGGCCATGCAGACCATCATCGCCTCCAGCTCGATCGTCCAGCCGGCCGGCGCCGGGCCGGACCATTCGGCCACGTAGAAGCGCTCGCCCGGCGCGCACAGCGGCAACAGCGCGTCGAAATCGGGACGTTCCGCTTCCGGGACGGCGACGATCGGCGAGAAGCCGGGCGCATAACGTCGAGCCTTGGCGGAGCCGCTGGCGCAATGCGCCTGCGCTCCGCTCAGCGCGTGCCAGAAGACGTTGTCCAGTTGTTGTTGCTGTTCACTGCTCATCCTGCTGCTTCCTCGGTGCATAGGGGGCCGCCAGCGGCTCCCCGATGAATACGCCCTGCCCGGGCCAGGCCACGCTGCGCCAGTAGGCTTCCAGCGCCGAGGCGCCCTGCATGTAGTTCAGCAGCAGCACCTGCGGGTGCGGGAATTTCTCGACATGGTTACACGGCTCGGTGACGGTGCCGTAGCTGGCGGTGGCACCGGCCTCGATCCAGTCGATCGCGCTCATCTGGGCGCTGCCGGGCGGCGCGTCGAGCAGGCCGCCGAAGGAGGTCAGGTGATCGGCCAGCGCGCCGGGCAGCCAGGCCACTTCGTCAATCCCCGGCACCCGCACCAGGCCGGTCTCATAGACCAGTGTGCGGCGCAGCGGCGGCAGCTTCTCGCTGGAGGCGCGCACGACCTCGAGCTTCAGCGGCGCCACCGTCGTCGACGGCGGGAACAGCCCGGCCCGGACATTGCGCGCGGCATCCGGCGTGCTGACGAAGAAGGCATGCGCCGGGAACTCGCCGGGCAGGCTGTGGTCGGCGGCGATGCCGCGGTCGACCAAGGCCTTGGCGCTGTCGACGCTGCGCGCGGCGATCAGCATCGAGGGCCACAGGCCCAGCTCGCTGTACGGCCGGGCGCTCGGGTTGTTGAAGTACAGCGAGCTGCGCGACGGCGCGCAACTCTGCTCACACAGCCGCGCCTGGAAACCCAGGGCCAGCGCCGAGGTGATCGAATTGCACTCGACCGCGTAGGGCTCGCGCCAGGCCAGCGCCAGCCCCTGGGCCGAGGGCGGCATCTGCGCATGCAGCGCAGTGTTGAAGGCCTCGAACTCGGCCACCGTCAGCCTGGGCCTGACCGGCAGCGTGACGCGCACGATGTGTTCCGGCGCGATGCCTCGCCGTTTCGCGTAGTACTCGCCCACTTCCACCGAATACGGGTCGGCCGTATTGATCACCAGGCCCAGCTCGGCCGCGGTGATGCGCCCCTGGATCCGAGGGACGCGAAACATCAGCGCGGCGGCCGGCGCGCTGGCCGCCGATGCGGGCGCCGAGGCCGGTTGCGGTTGCGCCTGCGCCGGCCCCGCCACGACGGCCGCCAGGGCGAGGCATTCCACGATGCGAACCACCGTCGTCCCCGATGCGCGAAAGACACGCCGCATGCTGGTTACCAATTTCGCCATCCAAAACAAAGCGATCTCCCGCACAATGAAGCGATGAAAAACAAAGAGGATCAGAAGCCCGCCATCCAGGTGCTGGAACGCACCTTCGCGCTGCTGGACGTGCTGGCGAGCCACCAGGACCCGGTGTCGCTGAAGGCCATCAGCGAGGCGACCGGCCTGCATCCCTCGACGGCCCACCGCATTCTCAACGACCTGGCCCTGGGCCGCTTCGTCGACCGGCCCGAAGCCGGCAGCTACCGCCTCGGCATGCGCATGCTGGAACTGGGCAACCTGGTCAAGGCGCGGCTGGACGTGCGCGACGCGGCGCTGGGCCCGATGCGCGAGCTGCACAAGTTCACCCACCAGCCGGTCAATCTCTCGGTGCGCCAGGGCGACGAGATCGTCTATATCGAGCGGACCTACAGCGAGCGCTCGGGCATGCAGGTGGTGCGCGCCGTCGGCGGCCGCGCGCCGCTGCACCTGACCTCGGTCGGCAAGCTCTTCCTGGCCAGCGACGAGCCCGTGCGGGTTCGCAGTTATGCCACGCGGACGGGCCTGTCCGGCCACACGAAGAACAGCCTCACCGAGATCGGCGCGCTGGAACGCGAGCTGACCCTGATCCGCCAGCGCGGCCTCTCGCGCGACGACGAGGAGCTGGAACTGGGCGTGCGCTGCATGGCCGCCGGCATCTACGACGACCAGGCCAAGCTGGTCGCCGGCCTGTCGATCTCCGCGCCGGCGGACCGGCTGGAAGAAGGCTGGATCGTGCGGCTCAAGGAAACCGCGGCGCAGATCTCGTCGGCGCTCGGATTCCGCGGCGCCTGAAACGACAAACGCAGCCCTCGGGCTGCGTTTTTCCTTGTGCCGGGGCGCTCAGTTCAGCTTCGGCTGCTGCACCGACGTCGCGATCGGCGACAGCCCACTGACCCACTTGCGCACGCGCTCCGCATCGGCGATCCGCGCCGTCTTGCCGGTGGCGTCCAGGAATACCATGATCAGCTTGCGGCCGTACATCTGCGCCTGCATCACCAGGCACTTGCCGGCCTCGTTGATGAAGCCGGTCTTCTGCAGGCCGATGTCCCACTCGCCGCTGCGCACGAGACCGTTGGTGCTGTGGAAGGCCATCTCGCGGCGGCCGATCAGGAAGCTGGCTTCCTTGCTGGTGGTGAATTCGCGCAGCAGCGGCTGCTCATGCGCCACCTTGACCAGCGCGGCCAGGTCGCGGGCGCTGGACTGGTTGCTGCTGGACAGGCCGGTCGGCTCGATGTAGCGGGTGTCCGTCATGCCCAGTGCCTGGGCCTTCTGGTTCATCGCGGCGATGCCGGCTTCCAGGCCGCCCGGGTAGTTGCGCGCCAGCGCATGGGCGGCGCTGTTCTCGGACGCCATCAGAGCCAGGTGCAGCAGTTGCTCGCGGGTCAGCACGGTGCCGGGCTTCAGGCGCGAGTAGGTGTGCTTGAGGGTGTCCTTGTCCTCGTCGGTGATCTCGATCTTCTCGTCCAGCGGCTGGTGCGCCTCGACGACGACCAGGGCCGTCATCAGCTTGGTGATCGAGGCGATCGGCAGCACGGCTTCCGGATTCTTGGACAGCAGCACTTCATTGGTGTCCTGGTCCATCACCAGGGCCACGCCGGACTTCAGGTCCAGCGGGTCGTCCACCGTGTGCAGGCCGGAGAGCTGGCCGAAGGTGGCGACCGGCACGGCGGCCACGAAGGCGGCCTTGCGGGTACGGGCCGCCGGCTTGGCCTTGCGGACCGAGGTGGCCTTGGACTTCTGGGCCGTGGCGGCCGATGCGCTCTGGCTCGTCAGCGCGACGCTCGACAGAACCAGGACCAGACCGAGAGCGGCGCTCGCAACGACAGAGGTGAAAGTATTCAAAGGAACCGCTCCCAGACAGTGCGCGCAGTTTAGGCGATCGAAAAAAAGCCGGCAAGATCAAAAGCTTAGCCAAGGCTTATGAAGCTGAACTTCGCTTTCGATCGCGTGCTGAATCTAACGATTCCTAACGCTTTATCTGCACGGAGCGTCGTCGGTATCAACCCTGAGCCGCCACCCTCTCGACCTTGCTTTGCAGCTTGTTGAGGGCGCTCAGATAGGCCTTGGCGGAGGCCACGACGATGTCCGGGTCGGCACCCACGCCGTTGACCACCCGGCCGGCGTGCTGCAGGCGGACCGTCACCTCGCCCTGCGATTCTGTGCTGCCGCTGGTGATCGCATTGACCGAATAGAGCAGCATTTCGGCCCCGCTTTGCACGGTGGACTCGATCGCCCGCAGCGTCGCGTCGACCGGGCCGTTGCCGTCGCTCTCCGAGCGGTGCTCGGTGCTGCCGGCGGCGAAGACGATGCTGGCGTGGGGCCGCTCGCCGGTCTCCGAGCGCTGGGCCAGCGCGACGAAGCGGAAGTGCTCCTGCTCGGCGCTGACCGACTCGTCCATCACCAGCGCGATGATGTCCTCGTCGAAGATCTCGTTCTTGCGGTCGGCCAGGTCCTTGAAGCGCACGAAGGCGGCATTGATCTCGGCCTCGGACTCCAGCGACACGCCCAGTTCCTGCAGCCGCTGCTTGAAGGCGTTGCGGCCGCTCAGCTTGCCCAGCACGATCTTGTTGGCCGACCAGCCGACGTCCTCGGCGCGCATGATTTCGTAGGTGTCGCGTGCCTTCAGCACGCCATCCTGGTGGATGCCGGAGGCATGGGCAAAGGCATTGGCGCCGACCACCGCCTTGTTCGGTTGCACGACGAAGCCGGTCGTCTGCGCCACCATCTTGGAGGCGGGCACGATCTGGCTCGGGTCCACGCGCAGGTCCAGGCCGAAGTAGTCGCGGCGGGTCTTGACCGCCATCACCACCTCTTCCAGCGAGCAGTTGCCGGCTCGCTCGCCCAGGCCGTTGATCGTGCACTCGATCTGCCGCGCGCCGCCGATCTTCACGCCGGCCAGCGAGTTGGCGACGGCCATGCCGAGGTCGTTGTGGCAGTGCACGCTCCAGACGGCCTGGTCAGAATTCGGCACCCGTTCGCGCAGCGTCTTGATGAAGTTGCCATAGAGCTCGGGGATCGCGTAGCCGACGGTGTCGGGGATGTTGATCGTCCGCGCGCCTTCCTTGATCACCGCCTCGACGACGCGGGCCAGGAACTCCGGGTCGGAGCGGTAGCCGTCCTCGGGCGAGAACTCGATGTCGTCGGTCAGCGTGCGGGCATAACGCGCCGCCTGGACGGCCTGCTCCAGCACCTGCTCGCGCGTCATCCGCAGCTTCTTCTCCATGTGGAGCTCGCTGGTGGCGATGAAGGTGTGGATGCGCGAGCGGGCCGCGCCCTTCAGCGCCTCGGCGGCGCGGCCGATGTCGCGGTCGTTGGCGCGCGCGAGGCCGCAGACGATGCTGTCCTTGATCGTCGCGGCGATCGCCTTGACCGCCTCGAAGTCGCCGTGGCTCGCGGCCGGGAAGCCGGCCTCGATCACGTCGACCTTCAGCCGCTCGAGCTGCCGGGCGATGCGCAGCTTCTCATCCTTGGTCATCGAGGCGCCGGGCGATTGCTCGCCGTCGCGCAGGGTGGTGTCGAAGATGATCAGCTGCTCGGCCATGGGTCAGGCTCCTTGGGTCTCTTTTTGAATGAAGGGGAGTTGACCGCGTTGGACGGCGCGGCGCAAGCCGGAGCTGATCGCCTTCAGCGAGGCGGAGACGATGTTGGCGTCGATGCCCACGCCGAACAGCGTCAGGGAGTCTCCGATGCGCAGTTCCAGGTAGGCGACGGCCTTGGCGTCAGCGCCGCTGCCGATCGCGTGCTCGTGATAGTCCAGCACGCGCACCGGCTCGGCCAGGTGCGCGTTCAGCCCGTTGACGAAGGCGTCGATCGGGCCGGTACCCTGCCCTTCCACCTGCAGCTTGCGCTCGCGCAGGTCGGCCGTGGCGCGCAGGCTGTACACGCCTTCGCTAACCTCCAGAATCACCGGATGCAGGCTCTGCTCGACGCCCAGCCCGTACTCGCCCGAGAAGATCGCCCAGATGTCCGCCGCGCTCTGCTCCTTGCCACTGTCGTCCATCACCGCCTGCACGACCTGGCTGAACTCGATCTGCAGCCGGCGCGGCAGCTCGACGCCGTACTCGGCTTCCAGCAGGTAGGAGATGCCGCCCTTGCCCGACTGGCTGTTGACGCGGATCACCGCGTCGTAGTTGCGGCCCAGATCCTTCGGGTCGATCGGCAGGTAGGGCATGTTCCAGATGTCATCGGCCTTGCGGGCGGCGAAGGCCTTCTTGATCGCGTCCTGGTGCGAACCGCTGAACGAGGTGTAGACCAGGTCGCCGGCATACGGGTGGCGCGGGTGCACCGGCAGCTGCGTGCAGTGCTCGGCGCAGCGGCGCACCTCGTCGATGTCCGAGAAGTCCAGCTCCGGCGAGACGCCCTGCGTGTACAGGTTCAGCGCGATGTTGACGATGTCCACATTGCCGGTGCGCTCGCCGCTGCCGAACAGGCAGCCCTCGATGCGGTCGCCGCCGGCCATCAGCGCGAACTCGGCGGCGGCCGTGCCGGTGCCGCGGTCGTTGTGCGGGTGGATGGACATGATGATGCTGTCGCGCTTGGCGACGTTGCGGTGCATCCACTCGACCATGTCCGCGAAGATGTTGGGCGTCGAATGCTCGACCGTCGCGGGCAGGTTGATGATGATCTTGTTATCGGGCGTGGCGCCCCAGGCCTCGACCACCGCATCGACGACGCGCTTGCTGAAGTCCAGCTCGGTGCCGGAGAACATCTCGGGCGAATACTCGAAGCCGAAGGCGGTGTCCGGCTGCGCGGCGGCGAGCTTCTTGATCATCTGCGTGTGGGTGACGGCCAGGTCGACGATCTGGTCCTCGTTCATGCCCAGCACGACCTTGCGCATCACCGGCGCGCAGGCGTTGTAGAGGTGGACGATGACCTTCTTCGCGCCGCGCACCGCCTCGAAGGTGCGTTCGATCAGCGGCTGGCGGGCCTGCGTCAGCACCTGGATGGTCACGTCCTCGGGGATCAGGTCCTGCTCGATCAGCAGGCGCACGAAGTCGAAATCGGTCTGCGAGGCCGAGGGGAAGCCGACCTCGATCTCCTTGAAGCCGATCTTCAGCAGCATCTTGAACATCCGCAGCTTGCGCTCCGGGTCCATCGGCTCGATCAGCGCCTGGTTGCCGTCGCGCAGATCGGTGGAGAGCCAGATGGGCGCCTGGGTGATCTGCTGGTCCGGCCAGGTGCGATCGGTCAGCTTGACCTGGGGAAAGGCGCGGTACTTGGTGTTCGGTTGCTTCAACATCGGAATGCTCCAGAGTGATTCTTCGCAACCTGCAGACCAGAAAGGCAAACGGCCCGCTGCGGGTTGCATACGGGCCGTTGGAAAGATCGAGAGACTGGTGTCTTGGTGTGACGTGCGCGCGCGATCGTTCAGCGAACCCTGGGGTCGCCTAGTAGTAGCAGTGCGGTCTTCGTCGACATGTCCACGAATATAGCAGACGAATCAGTGATGCAGGCCCTTTTCATCGGGCTCGTCGGTCGATGTGGCGATCACGCTGACCGGCACGCCCTTGTACTTGCGCCAGCCGTACACCGCATAGCCCGACAGGCCATAAACGCAGAACAGCGGGAACAGCACTCGTTGCGGATCCAGCGCGATCAGTGCGATCGCCAGCATGATCCCCACCAGCACGATGAAGGGCACGCTACGCCGGCCGCCGAAGACCTTGAAACTGTAGAACGGCGCATTGGTCACCATCGACAGGCCGGCGAACAGGGTGACACCAAACGCGACCCACGACAGGCCGGTCGCTTGCGATGCACGCGCGTATCCGAAGGCATCGGAAAACCAGATCAGACCGATAACCATGGCAGCCGCAGCCGGACTCGGCATACCCTGGAAGAAGCGCTTGTCGACCACGCCGATATTGACGTTGAAGCGCGCCAGGCGGAGCGCCGCGCCGGCGATATAGACAAAAGCCGGAATCCAGCCAGCCCGGCCCAGGTCATTGAGGCCCCAGATGTAGACGATCAGCGAGGGCGCCGCGCCGAAGCTGACCATGTCCGACAGCGAGTCCATCTGCTCGCCGAAAGCGCTCTGCGTGTTGGTCATGCGGGCCACGCGGCCGTCCAGGCTGTCGAGGATGGCCGCGGCGAAGATCGCGACGCAGGCCGTGTCGAAGCGGCCGTTCATCGCCATCACGATCGCATAGAAGCCGGAGAACAGCGAGGCCAGCGTGATCGCGTTGGGCAGCGCGTAGATGCCCTTGCGCCGGGGACGGATGGGCGCCTGCTCGTCGTGGATGTCGGCAGCTTGTTGGAGATCACTCATGGGCGGGATCATAAAAGAGAAGGGCCGGCGCCCTCTGTAGGACGCCGGCCCGGTCAGGCGGACGCAGAACTTAGTTCTTCGACTGGTCCACCAGGCGGTTCTTCTTGATCCACGGCATCATCGCGCGCAGCTTCTCGCCGACGACTTCGATCTCATGCTCGGCCGTCAGGCGGCGGCGCGACAGCAGCGTCGGGGCACCGGCCTTGTTCTCGAGGATGAAGGACTTGGCGTACTCGCCGGTCTGGATGTCCTTCAGGCACTGGCGCATCGCTTCCTTGGTGGCGGCGGTGACGACCTTCGGGCCGGTCACGTACTCGCCGTACTCGGCGTTGTTCGAGATCGAGTAGTTCATGTTCGCGATGCCGCCTTCGTAGATCAGGTCCACGATCAGCTTCAGCTCGTGCAGGCACTCGAAGTAGGCCATCTCGGGCGCGTAACCGGCTTCGGTCAGCGTCTCGAAGCCGGCCTTGATCAGCTCGACGGCACCGCCGCACAGCACGGCCTGCTCGCCGAACAGGTCGGTCTCGGTCTCTTCGCGGAAGTTGGTCTCGATGATGCCGGCCTTGCCGCCACCGTTGGCCACGGCGTAGCTCAGGGCCAGGTCACGCGCCTTGCCGGTCTTGTCGGCGTAGACGGCGATCAGGTGGGGCACGCCGCCACCTTGCGTGTAGGTGCCGCGCACCGTGTGGCCCGGGGCCTTGGGAGCGACCATCCACACGTCCAGGTCGGCGCGGGGCTGCACCTGGCCGTAGTGCACGTTGAAGCCGTGGGCGAAGGCCAGCGAGGCACCCTGCTTGATGTTGGGCTCGACCTCGGCCTTGTACACGCCGGCGATCTGCTCGTCCGGCAGCAGGATCATGACGACGTCGGCCGACTTCACCGCATCGGCGATCTCGGCGACCTTCAGGCCGGCGTTCTCGGCCTTGGACCAGGAAGCGCCGCCGCGACGCAGGCCGACGGTGACCTTCACGCCGCTGTCGTTCAGGTTCTGGGCGTGGGCGTGGCCTTGTGAGCCATAGCCGATGATGGTGACGTTCTTGCCCTTGATCAGGGAGAGGTCGGCGTCCTTGTCGTAGTAAACGTTCATGTCGTGCTCCAGGAAAAATTCGGTGTCAGTAGAAGATTGGCGTTAGACCCGGAGGATCCGCTCGCCGCGGCCGATGCCGCTGGTGCCGGTGCGCACCGTTTCGAGAATCGAGGCGCGGTCGATCGCGTCGATGAAGGCGTCGAGCTTGCCAGCGTCGCCGGTCAGCTCGATCGTGTAGGTCTTCTCGGTCACGTCGATGATGCGGCCGCGGAAGATGTCCGCCGTGCGCTTCATCTCCTCGCGCTCCTTGCCGACCGCGCGGACCTTGATCAGCATCAGCTCGCGCTCGGTGTAGTTGCCTTCAGTCAGGTCGACGACCTTGACCACCTCGATCAGCCGGTTCAGGTGCTTGGTGATCTGCTCGATCACCTCGTCGGAGCCGGTGGTGACGATGGTCATCCGCGACAGCGAAGCATCCTCGGTGGGCGCCACCGTCAGGCTCTCGATGTTGTAGCCGCGGGCCGAGAACAGCGCCACGACGCGCGACAGCGCGCCCGGCTCGTTCTCGATGAGCAAAGCAATGATGTGTTTCATGGGTGTCTCGTCCTTCGCGCTCTTCAGCCCGGCGCCGGTAAGCGACGGGCCTTGGCCACGCTCTTCGATTGCGGGAATGATGTCAGCGGGTTTCCGAACCTTGAAGTTCATCGGCGTGGCCGTTGACCGTGCGCGGTAACGCAGCAGCCCCAGCCTCGCCTCCTAACTTCAAAGATCCTCGGAGCCCAGCAGCATCTCGGAAATGCCCTTGCCGGCTTGGACCATCGGCCAGACGTTCTCGGTGGGATCGGTGCGGATGTCCAGGAACACCGTGCGGTCCTTCAGGCGCATCGCTTCCTTCAGCGCGCCCTCGACATCGCCCGGCTTCTCGACCAGCAGACCCACATGGCCATAGGCCTCGGCCAGCTTGACGAAGTCAGGCAGCGCTTCCATGTAGCTGTGCGAGTAGCGCTTGCCGTAGTCCAACTCCTGCCACTGCCGCACCATGCCCAGGTAGCGGTTGTTCAGCGAGATCACCTTCACCGGCGTGCGGTACTGCAGGCAGGTGGAGAGCTCCTGGATGCACATCTGGATGGAGCCCTCGCCGGTGATGCAGAACACGTCCGAATCCGGCTTGGCCAGCTTGATGCCCATGGCGTAGGGCAGGCCCACGCCCATCGTGCCCAGGCCGCCCGAGTTGATCCAGCGGCGCGGCTGCTCGAAGCGGTAGTACTGGGCGGCCCACATCTGGTGCTGGCCGACGTCGGACGTGATGTAGGTGTCGCGGTCCTTGGTCAGGCGCCAGAGGGTGTCCACCACCATCTGCGGCTTGATGACCTCGGTGGAGGGCTTGAAGGCCAGGCACTCGCGCCGGCGCCACTCGTTGATCTGGCTCCACCAGGCGTTGATCGCGTTGGCATCAGGACGGGCCTGCGCTTCCTTGATCTGGTGGATCAGTTCCTGCAGCACGTCCTTGACGTCGCCAACGATAGGGATGTCCACGCGCACGCGCTTGGAGATCGACGACGGGTCGATGTCCACATGGATGATCTTGCGCTCGACCGAACCGAAGTGCTTCGGGTTGCCGATCACGCGGTCGTCGAAGCGGGCGCCGACGGCCAGCAGCACGTCGCAGTGCTGCATCGTCATGTTGGCTTCGTAGGTGCCGTGCATGCCCAGCATGCCCAGGAACTGCGGGTCGCTGGAGGGCGTGGCACCCAGGCCCATCAGCGTGTTGGTCACCGGGTAGCCGAGCAGTTTCGTCAGCTCGCGCAGTTCGGCCGAGGCCTCGCCCAGGATCACGCCGCCGCCGGTGTAGATGTAGGGGCGCTTGGCGGCCAGCAGCAGGGCCACGGCCTTGCGGATCTGGCCCGAGTGGCCCTTCTTCACCGGGTTGTAGCTGCGCATCTCCACGGCCTTCGGATATTCGAAGCCGTTGCCCGCGGTATTGGGCAGCTTGGTCATCGAAATATCCTTCGGGATATCGACGACCACCGGGCCGGGACGGCCGGTGCGGGCGATGTGGAAGGCCTTCTTCAGCGTCATCGCCAGGTCGCGCACGTCCTTCACCAGGAAGTTGTGCTTGACGATGGGACGGGTGATGCCGACGGTGTCGCATTCCTGGAAGGCGTCCAGGCCGATGGCGGGCGTCGGGACCTGGCCGGTCACGATCACCATCGGGATCGAATCCATGTAGGCGGTGGCGATGCCGGTCACCGCGTTCGTCACGCCGGGGCCGGAGGTCACCAGGGCCACGCCGACGTCGCCGGTGGCGCGGGCATAGCCGTCGGCCGCGTGGACGGCTGCCTGCTCGTGGCGCACCAGCACGTGCTGGATGCTGTCCTGCTTGTACAGCGCGTCGTAGATGTAGAGGACGGCGCCGCCCGGGTAGCCCCAGAGGTATTTGACGCCTTCGGCCTGCAGGCAACGAACGAGGATCTCGGATCCGTTCAAGTCGCCAGAAGCTGGTCCTGCGGGTGCTTGGGGGGAGTTTTGCGGTTGGGTGGCCTGGGGTGCGCGCCGGGCGTCCGCGGTGTTCATGTCCATAAGTTTTCTCAAACCTCAGTGAATTTCTCTAACGAAAAACCGTCGGTGCTCCTTTTCGCGCCCTCGTGAGGCGGATGTGGAGCCGTTGCAATCGAGACCTGCAGCCCCGGTCGGGCCACAAACTTCAATCAGGGACTCTTTGTGCGAGCGCACATTATGCACGCGTCTCGCAAGTAGCCTCGCCCCGAATTTCGGCGCAGCCTTCGTGATGCAATAATTCACGCTCTTTTCGCCTCGCCTCTCGCCTCCTTGGCCTCAGACAAAGAACTCAACGATTTCCTGCGCAGCGCCGACAAGCGCGCCTTCAAGCGGACCGCCTATCTGGTGCGGGACGACGATGCGGCGCTCGATATCGTCCAGGACGCGATGATCAAGCTGGCGGAGAACTACTTCGACCGGCCGGCGGCGGAGTTGCCGCTGCTCTTCCAGCGCATCCTGTCCAACACGACGATGGACTGGTTTAGGCGCAAGAAGACGCGCAATGCCGTCATGCAGAACATGTCGGACTTCGAATCCTCGGATCCGGACGGGGATTTCGACCTGCTCGAGATGCTGGAGTCGCAGGATGGCGCCCTGGGCGCGCTGAGCGCTGCCGACGAGGTGTCACGGGCTCAGATCTTGCAAGCGATCGAGTCGGAAGTGGAGCAGTTGCCGGCGCGTCAACGGGAAGCCTTCCTCCTGCGTTACTGGGAGGAATTGGATGTCGCGGAGACGGCCTCGGTGATGGGTTGCTCGGAGGGTAGTGTGAAGACGCACTGCTCCCGGGCTGTCCACGCTCTGGCCAAATCGCTCAAGGCCCGGGGAATCACACTATGAACAAGCAGAAGCAACACAAGCCGCATTCCAGCCAGGAACTGGACGCCCGCGTGACGCGTTTCGGCCTGCGTGTGGCCGCCGGGTTGACCGAGCGCAGCAACGACATCCCTGTCGACGTGAGCGAGCGCCTGCGCTTCGCCCGCGAGCAGGCGATGGCCAAGGCGCAAGCCGCCCGCAAGACCGAGACCGCCACCGCGCGGCCGTCGGTCTTCCGTACCGGCGGCGCCACCTTGGCCCTCGGCGGTGCGGGCCGTCCCTCGCGCTGGTTCAAGTTCGCCTCCGCACTGCCGCTGCTGGCCCTGGTGGCCGGCCTGCTGGCGATCCAGGTCGGCCAGTGGCAGCAGCAGGTCAACGCCGCCGCCGACATCGACACCCGCCTGCTCTCCGACAACCTGCCCCCGGCCGCCTACAGCGACCCAGGCTTCTCCGAATACCTCAGCGATGAGCAAGAGTGACAGCAGGGGCCTGATGCCGCGGTTCCGCCTCACGATCACCTTCCTTGCCCTGTCCTGCGCCTTCGTGGCGCTGATTTCATCCTCCGCCCGGGCGCAGTCCTCGCCCGATGCCGCCGCATCCGCGCCGTCTGCCGTCAACGACGATATCCAGCCCGCCCCGTGGCCGCCGGTCGTCGCCGAGCCGCCGGTCTGGGCCCGGTTGAGCCTCGTCCAGCAATGGGCGCTCAAGCCGCTGGAGCGTGACTGGGATTCGCTGGACACCGCCCGCCGCACCAAGTGGCTGGACATCGCCCAGCGCTTCCCCGGCCTGCCGCGCGAGGAGCAACTGCGCATGCACGAGCGCATGCGTGCCTGGGCCCGGCTGAGCCCGGCCGAGCGCCAGCAGGCGCGGCTCGGATACCAGTCGGCCCAGCAGATCAAGGCGGACGACCGCCAGGCCAAGTGGGAGGCCTACCAGGCGCTCTCGCCCGAGGAACGCCAGAAGCTGGCCGAGCGCGCCGCCGCCCGCCGCCAGGAAGGCAAGGCCAAGGCGCCGAAGACCGACAACACCGCGCTGGCCAAGTCCAACCTGGTGCCGGCGCAGCCGAAGACGCTGGCGGTCAGGCCGGTATCGCCCTCGGTGCTGCAGGCCAAGCCCGGCGCCACCACGGTCCTGATCACCGAGACCGGCGCCCCGCCCCGCCACCAGCAGGCCGGCCAGACCAAGGTCTTCGCCGACCCGGACCTGGTGGACAGCAAGACCCTGCTGCCCAAGCGCCGCCTGGCGGCTGCCAGCCATTCATCTTCCTGAGTCCTTCGATGACCGATACCGCCACGGGCGCCGTGCCCGGCCTGGCGCGCCGCCTGGCCGCCTTCGTCTACGAGGGGCTGCTGCTCTTCGCGCTGGCCGTACTGACCGGCCTGGTCTATTCGCCGCTGGTGGATCAGCGCAATGCGATGGTCCACCGGACCGGGCTGATCGTCTCGCTGGCCTGCGTGTTCGCCGTCTACTTCGTCTACTTCTGGAGCCGCAGTGGCCAGACGCTGCCGATGCGCACCTGGCGCTTCAAGCTGACACGGCTGGACGGCGCTCCGCTGAGCCCGGCCCACGCGCTGCTGCGCCATGTACTCAGCTATGCCTGGTGGGTGCTGCCGATCGCGGCGGCCTCGCAGATGCTGCACCATGGCCTCGGCATCGGCTCGGTCAGCCTGATCGTGATCCTGGCGCTGCTGGGCTATGCGCTGCTGGCGCTGGTCCTGCCCGGCCAGCAGTTCCTGCACGACGTGCTGTGCAAGACAATGCTGGTCCATCACGATCCGAAGAAGACCGCGCCGCAATGACGACGACCACCAATCCTCACAAGCATCGCACCGGCTTCGCCCGCGTCCGCGCGGCGGCCGGCTATTCGATCGAGGGGCTGCGTGCCGCCTACCGCGGCGAGAGCGCCTTCCGCCAGGAAGTCTGGCTGATGGTCATCGCCACGCCGCTGGCCTTCTGGCTCGGGCAAGGCTGGGTGCAAACGGCCCTGCTGCTGGGCTCGGTGCTTCTGGTGCTGATCGTCGAGCTGCTGAACTCGGCGGTGGAGGCCGCCATCGACCGCATCTCGTTCGAGAAGCACGACCTGTCCAAGCACGCCAAGGACCTGGGCAGCGCCGCGGTGATGCTGGCGCTGGTGCTGAGCGGCGGCATCTGGGCCGCCGCCGCCTATACCCGCTTCTTCGCTTAGACGGCCGCTTCGTCCGTCTCGCCGGTGCGGATGCGCACGACGTGATCCACCGACGTGACAAAGATCTTGCCGTCGCCGATCTTGCCGGTCTTGGCGGCCTTCAGGATCGCGTCGATGCAGCGGTCGACCTCGTCGTCCTTCACGACGACCTCGACCTTCACCTTGGGCAGGAAGTCCACCACGTACTCGGCGCCGCGATAGAGCTCCGTGTGGCCCTTCTGGCGGCCGAAGCCCTTGACCTCGGTCACAGTCAGGCCCGAGGCACCCACCTCGGCCAGTGCCTCACGGACTTCGTCCAGCTTGAAGGGCTTGATGATGGCGGTGATCTGCTTCATGGGACGAAACTCCTTGGTTGATTGGTACGGATGTTAGTCCGGAATCCGGGCCAGGTCAGCGAGCCAGACCGCGCTTTCCGAGTCGCTCGGCGCCCGCCAGTCGCCCCGCGGCGACAGCGAGCCGCCGCTGCCCACCTTCGGTGCATTCGGCACGCAGGAACGCTTGAACTGGCTGCCCTTGAAGAAGCGTTGCACGAAGATGCGCAGCACGCGCTTGATCTCGATCAAGGGCTGCTCGCCTTCCCACGCATGGCGCTGCAGGAAGGCGATCTTGCGCGGCGCGTAGCCGTGGCGCAGCGTGTAGAAGAGGTTGAAGTCCTGCAACGCATAAGGACCGATGCTGCCCTCGGTGCTCTGCATCGAGCCGGGCACCAGCTCGGGGCTGATCTCGGTCTCCAGCACGTCGATCAGCACCTGTGAATCGACATTGCCGAGCTGCTGTGTCTCCGCCACCCAGCGCACCAGGTACTGGATCAGCGTCTTGGGCACGCTGGCGTTCACGTTGTAGTGCGACATGTGGTCGCCCACGCCGTAGGTGCACCAGCCCAGGGCCAGTTCGCTCAGGTCGCCGGTGCCCAGCACCAGCGCGTGATGGAAGTTGGCGAGGCGGAACAGGTGGCTGGTGCGCTCGCCGGCCTGCACGTTCTCGAAGGTGATGTCGTACTGCGGCTTGCCGCCGACGAAGGGATGGCCGAGGTCCTTCAGCATCTGCTCGCAGCTGGGGCGGATGTCGATCTCCGCGGCATGGCAGCCGATCGCCTGCATCAGCCGCAGCGCCTGGTCGCGCGTGCGGCTGCTGGTGGCGTAGCCGGGCATCGTGTAGCCGAGGATGTTGGTGCGCGGCAGGCCCAGCTGATCCATCGCGCGGGCGGCCACCAGCAGCGCATGGGTGGAATCGAGCCCGCCGGAAATGCCGATCACCAGCTTCCTGATGCCGCTGGACGCCAGCCGCTGCACCAGCGCCTGCACCTGGATGTTGTAGACCTCCTGGCAGCGTTCGTCGCGCCTGCTTCGGTCGCTCGGCACGTAGGGGAAGCGCTCGACGCGGCGTTGCAGCGGCAGCGGCCGGTCGGTCGCCAGGTTCAGCTTGAATTCGACGTTAGCGAACTCCTTGACCAACGGCGCATGCAGCCGCACCGACTGCCCGAAGCTCGTCTGCCGCATCCGCTCGCGCGACAGCCGCTCCAGGTCCACGTCCGCGGTGATCAGCTGCGAGCGGCGCTGGAAGCGCTCGGACTCGGCCAGTTGCTCGCCGTTCTCGCAGATCAGCGCCTGGCCGTCCCAGGCCAGGTCGGTGGTCGATTCGCCTGCGCCCGCGGACGAGTACACATAGGCCGCCAGGCAACGCGCCGACTGCTGCGACACCAGCTGCCGCCGGTAGTTGGCCTTGCCGATGACGACGTTCGAGGCCGACAGGTTCACGAGCACCGTGGCGCCAGCCAGGGCCGCGAACGAGGACGGCGGGATCGGCGTCCACACGTCCTCGCAGATCTCCACATGGACACGCAGCAGCGGCATGTCCTCCGCCACGAAGACCTGGCGGCTGCCGAAGGACACCGTCTGCCCTAACAGCGAGACCACGCTGACCGTGGCCTCCTCGCCCGACGCGAACTGCCGCGCCTCGTAGAACTCGCCGTAGTTCGGCAGGTAGGTCTTGGGCACCACGCCGAGGATGCGCCCGCGCTGCAGCAGCACCGCGCAGTTGAACAGCCGCTGCTCGACCCGCAGCGGCATGCCGACGATAGCCAGCGTCGGCAGCGTTTCCGATGTCTTCAGCACCTCGGCCAGCGCCGCCTCGCAGCCGTCCAGCAGCGCGCGCTGGTGGAACAGGTCATCGCAGGTGTAGGCCGACAGGCCCAGCTCCGGGAAGGCGACCAGCGCCGCGCCGGCCGCCGCGGCCTCCTGCAGCAGCGCCGCCGTCTGCGCGCCGTTGAACGCCGGATCGGCCACGCGGCACAGCGGCATGCCGACGGCAATACGGGCGAAGTCGTGCGAGTAAAGGTTGTCGAAATGCATGGTCTGGATCTTCCCATTAAAGTGAAAGCCCATGCCCAAGCTCCGCATCGACGAGACCCCCGCCGCCCTGTCGCCCACCGCCTGGAACGCGCTGCTCGACGCCTCCGACCACCCCACGCCCTTCATGCGCCACGAGTACCTGCTGGCGCTGCACGAATCGAGGTCTGCCGTCGACGACACCGGCTGGCAGCCGCTCTTCCTGAGCCTGTGGAGCGATGATGACGACGAGGCCCTGCTTGCCGTATGCCCGGCCTACCTGAAAGGCCATTCCTACGGCGAGTACGTCTTCGACTGGGCCTGGGCCGACGCCTATCGCCGCCACGGGCTTGAGTACTACCCGAAGCTGCTGGTGGCCGTGCCCTTCACGCCGGTGCCCGGCAGCCGCTTGCTGGCCCGCGATGCGAAGTCAAGGGCGCTGCTCGCCCAGGGCCTGCAGCAGTTGGCCGAACAGCAGGATCTGTCGTCGGCCCATCTGCTGTTCGGCGACGAGGCCGACCAGGCCGCGGCCACGAAGCAGGGCTGGATGGCCCGCAGCGGCGTCCAGTTCCACTGGACGAACGGCGGCCACGTCAACTTCACCGACTTCCTCGCCGCCATGCAGCGCGAGAAGCGCAAGAAGATCCAGCAGGAGCAGCGCAAGGTCCGCGAGGCCGGCATCGTCTTCGAGACCCGGGAAGGCACGCAGATCACCGAGGCCGACTGGGACTTCTTCTACCGCTGCTACACGCTCACCTACCGCGCCCACCACAGCACGCCCTACCTCACGCGCGATTTCTTCCGCCGCATGGCCGCTAAGATGGCGGAGAACTGGCTCCTCTTCGTCGCCAAGCGTGGCGAGGACCGCATCGCCTGCTCACTGATCGCCCTCGACCCCCAACGCGGCCACGCCTACGGCCGCTACTGGGGCGCCGTCGAACACGTGCCCAACCTCCATTTCGACGCCTGCTACTACCAGCCCCTGGCCTGGTGCATCGAACACCAGTACCAGCGCTTCGAAGGCGGCGCCCAGGGTGAACACAAGATGGCCCGCGGCCTGATGCCGGTGCCGACCCACTCCAGCCACTGGCTGGCCCACCCCGACTTCCGCAACGCCGTGGGTGACTTCCTCGCCCGCGAGGGTCAGGGCATGCGCGCCTACGTGAACGAACTCGAAGACCACTCCCCGTTCAAGGCCTGACCAAAGCGCGAACGCCAAACGGTGCCAGCAGTGCTGCGGCCTGGGCGGCTGCGGGGCGACCTCGGTGGCGCCGAGAAGCGCAGGAGTCCGAGGCGCGCGCGCAACGCGCTTCGTGAACTGACTTCGCACGCCTTGTTTGAGCGGCGCGTAGCGCAGCGAGTTGCGTGCGGCCTCGGGCTCCGAGCATCGCAGGGGAGTCGGCCGCAGGCCGGCCGCCCCCGCCGAGCCCCGCAGCCGCCCAGGCCGCAGCGCTGCAAACCCCACTCACCGCAGAAGCCAAAGAGAAGCCAAAGAAAAGGGCGCCCCGCAAGGCGCCCTTCCCGTGTCCATCGACCTAACGGATTACTTGGCCTGAGCCGCCTTGTACGCCGCGATGCCGTTCACGATCTCGGCCTTGGCCTGCTCCGGGCCTTCCCAGCCCTTGACCTTGACCCACTTGCCCGGCTCCAGGTCCTTGTAGTGCTCGAAGAAGTGCTGGATGGCGTTCAGGCGCATCTTGTTCACATCCTCGGGCTTCTGCCAGTGGTCGTACATCGGCAGGATCTTGCTGGTGGGCACGGCCAGCAGCTTGGCGTCGCCGCCGGCTTCGTCGTCCATCTGCAGCACGCCGATGGCGCGGCAGGTCACCACCACGCCCGGGGTCAGCGGGAAGGGCGTGATCACCAGCACGTCCACCGGGTCGCCGTCGTCCGACAGGGTCTGCGGCACATAGCCGTAGTTGCACGGGTAGTGCATCGCCGTCGTCATGAAGCGGTCGACGAACAGCGCGCCGCTTTCCTTGTCGACCTCGTACTTGATCGGGTCGGCGTTCATCGGGATCTCGATGACGACGTTGAAGGCTTCCGGGGCTTTGTCGCCGGGCTTGACGTTGTGCAGGCTCATGGTTTGCTTGTGGTGATGCCGGGGAAACCCGGATTCTACTGGCCGGGTAAATACCCAGCGCCCACGCCTCATCCGGGCCCCGCCTTCCCTTAGCATGGCGCGGCGCCCACGGGCTCAGCGGATGTTGATTGTTGAAGGCCCAGGGCAAACCCAAACGGCAGATACAACACAGGAGACACGTACATGTTGTCGACGGACGTAGCGCTGTATTTCGCGCTGGCATGCGGCCTGGCCGCAGTGGCGTATGGCTTTATTCAGCGCAGCTGGATCCTCAGCCAGGACGCGGGCAATGCCCGCATGCAGGAAATCTCCGCAGCCATCCAGCAGGGCGCGGCCGCCTACCTGGCCCGCCAGTACAAGACGATCGGCATCGTCGGCGTGGTGCTCGCGATCGCCATCGCCGTCGCGCTGGACACCACCACCGCCATCGGCTTCGTCATCGGCGCCGTGCTCTCCGGCGCCTGCGGCTTCATCGGCATGAACGTGTCGGTGCGCGCCAACGTCCGCACCGCGCAGGCCGCCACCAAGGGCATCGGCCCCGCGCTGGCCGTCGCCTTCAAGGGCGGTGCGATCACCGGCATGCTGGTCGTCGGCCTGGGCCTGCTGGGCGTCGGCCTGTTCTTCTGGAAGCTTTCCGGCGGCGGCCAGCATGTCGACGCCGCCACGCTGAAGCCGCTGCTGGGCTTTGCCTTCGGCTCCTCGCTGATCTCGATCTTCGCGCGGCTGGGCGGCGGCATCTTCACCAAGGGCGCTGACGTCGGCGCCGACCTGGTCGGCAAGGTCGAGGCCGGCATCCCCGAGGACGACCCGCGCAACCCCGCCGTGATCGCCGACAACGTGGGCGACAACGTCGGCGACTGCGCCGGCATGGCCGCCGACCTGTTCGAGACCTACGCGGTGACGCTGATCGCCACGATGGCCCTGGGCGCGCTGATGATCGGCGGCGCCACGGTCAACGCGGTCGTCTACCCGCTGGTGCTGGGCGGCGTGTCCATCCTCTGCTCGATCATCGGCTGCAGCTTCGTCAAGGCCTCGCCGGGCATGACCAACGTGATGCCGGCGCTGTACAAGGGCCTGGCCGTCTCGGGCGTGCTCTCGCTGATCGCGTTCTACTTCGTCACGATCAAGATGTTCCCCGAGGGCGCCGTGCTCAACAGCGGCGGCACCGTGACCGCCATGCAGCTGTTCGGCAACTGCGTGATCGGCCTGGTGCTGACCGGCGCACTGGTCTGGATCACCGAGTACTACACCGGCACGCAGTACAAGCCGGTGCAGCACATCGCGCAGGCCTCCACCACCGGCCACGGCACCAACATCATCGCCGGCCTGGGTGTCTCCATGCGCTCCACCGCCTGGCCGGTGCTCTTCGTCTGCCTGGCGATCTGGGCCTCGTACACGCTGGGCGGCCTGTTCGGCATCGCCATCGCCGCCACCTCGATGCTGAGCATGGCCGGCATCGTCGTCGCGCTGGACGCCTACGGCCCGATCACCGACAACGCCGGCGGCATCGCCGAGATGTCCGAGCTGCCCGACAGCGTGCGCGCGGTGACCGACCCGCTGGACGCCGTCGGCAACACCACCAAGGCCGTCACCAAGGGCTATGCGATCGGCTCCGCCGGCCTGGCCGCGCTGGTGCTGTTCGCCGACTACACCCACTCGCTGGAGTCGCGCGGCCTGCACATCGACTTCAACCTGAGCGACCCGAAGGTCATCATCGGCCTCTTCATCGGCGGCCTGATCCCGTATCTGTTCGGCGCCATGGCGATGGAGGCCGTCGGCCGCGCGGCGGGCTCGGTGGTCGTGGAAGTGCGGCGCCAGTTCGCCACCATCAAGGGCATCATGGAAGGCACGGCCAAGCCCGAGTACGGCACGGCGGTGGACATGCTGACCAGCGCCGCGATCAAGGAAATGATCATCCCCTCGCTGCTGCCGGTGATCGTGCCGATCCTGGTGGGCCTGATCCTCGGCCCGGCGGCGCTCGGCGGCCTGCTGATGGGCACCATCGTGACGGGCCTGTTCGTCGCCATCTCGATGTGCACCGGCGGCGGCGCCTGGGACAACGCCAAGAAGTACATCGAGGACGACCACCACGGCGGCAAGGGCTCCGAGGCCCACAAGGCCGCGGTCACCGGCGACACCGTCGGCGACCCGTACAAGGACACCGCCGGCCCGGCCGTCAACCCGCTGATCAAGATCATCAACATCGTGGCGCTGCTGATCGTGCCGCTGCTGTCCGGCCCGGCCGCCAGCACGATGAAGCCGACCGAGACGATGGCGGCTACCCCGCCGGCCGTCACCGCGCCGGCCGCCTCGGACGCGATGCCGATGGCTTCGGCACCCGACGCCGCGGCGAGCGCTGCATCGCAGTAACGCGTTAGTTCCGCTGACCTAAAAGACAGCCCGCTTGCGGGCTGTTCCTACGTCCGGGCCCCGCATTCCGGCCTCACAATAGGCCTCCATGAACCCCACGACGACGGCGATCACCCGACATGAGCTCGAAGGCCGTCGCAACGCCCTCGTCGACCTGCGGCGCCAGCTCGCCGGCGAGGAGGCCCGCTTCGCCACGCTGAGGGAGCGGCTGCAGGCCTTCGTGGGCCGCTATGTCACCCAGTTGGGGCCGCTCTACATGGAGCTCGACTCGCTCCAGTCCCAGCTCCACCGCACCACCTCCGAACTGGCCCAGGCGCTGCGCCGCAGCGGCGTCGAGGCCAACATGCCCCGCGCCCCCAAGGCCACCGACATCACCCCGCTGCCGCTGCTGCCCGCCGGCGCCCCGCTGCCGGAAGAACCGCCCGGCGGCGTGATCGAGCTCGGCCCGCCGCCGCTGAAGACCCTGTACCGGCGCGCCGCCAAACGCTTCCACCCCGACCTCGCACCCGGCGAGCGCCAGCGCCGCCAGCGCGAGCAGCAGATGATGGCAGTCAACCAGGCCTATGCCTGCGGGGACCGCGAACTGATCGTCGAGCTGCTGCTGGCCGACGGCGAGGAGCCGCTCAAGGTGCGCGGCGGCGATGCCGATGCGGTGCGCCACTGGCTGGGCCGCAGCGAACATGCGGTGCAGGGCCGGCTGCGCGTCGTGCAGGCCCATGCCGCACTGCTGCAGGCCCACCCAATGCATGCGCTGTGCCTGGCGATCGAACGGGCCGAGGCGAAGGGCCTGGACCCGCTGGACGTGATGGCCAGCCGCCTGCGCACGCAGATCGCCGAACGCCGCCAGCAGCTTTACATCGGCGAGCGGCTGGAACCGGCCTCGGGCCTGTCGCACCGCTTCCTGCATGAGCTGGAGCGCCGCGCCGACGGTTTCCCCATCCACTGACCCCGGGGGCGTCCGAGCCTTCCGCGCCGGGCAGAATAGCCCGCCTATGCAGCCGCCGCTGATCACCCGCCACGACCTTGAGCGCCGCCATGCGGCGCTGGCGGATATGCGCCAGTACCTGGCCGGGCAGGAGCAGAGCTTCGAGCAGCAGCGCGCGCAGGTGCAGGCCTTCGCTGGCCGCTACCTGAGCCGCCTCGGCCCGCTGTACCGCGAACTGGGAACGATCGAGCAGCAGCTGAACGCCACCACCGCGGCCCTGATCGAAATGCTCCGCTCCCATGGCCTGCCGGCCCCGGAGGCGCAGCCGGCGCCCACGCCCAACCAGCAGCTCGCCCACGCGCTGCACCGCGCCAATTTCGAGCCGCTGCCTCCCGCGCCCGCCCTGCCGCCGGTGCCGCTGGGCGCCGACATCGCCCAGTGGGCGCCGCCCTCGCTGAAGGCGCTGTACCGCCGCGCCGCCATGCGCATCCATCCGGACCGCGCCGGCCGCGCCGATGCAGCCGAGCTGGCCCGTCGCGAGCAGCAGATGATGGCGCTCAACGCCGCCCATGCCGCCGGCGAGCGCTGGCGCATCGAGGCGATGCTGCTGGCCGCCGGCGAGGCGCCGGCCGTCGTCACCGGCGGCAACGCCGAGGCGCTGCGCAACTGGCTGGCCCATTGCGAGCACCTGGTGCAGGCGCGGCTGCGCATCGTCAACGAGGCGCTGGCAGGCCTGGCCACGCAGGCGATGCACCGGCTGTGGCGCTCGGTCTCGCAGGCCGAGGCGCGCGGCCAGGACCTGCTGGCCGCCAAGGCCGAGCAGCTGCGGCTGGAGATCGACGAGCGCCGCAAGGAGCTGTACATCGGCCAGCGGCTCAAGCCGGAGTCGACGCTGGCGCGGGCCTTCCTGCACCGGCGCCAGCAGTCCGCGTCGACAACACCTCAGCGCGTCGCAGCGGCCCAGGCCAGCACCTGATCGATCAGCGCATCCGCGGCCCGGCCCGCGGCGCGCACGGCGCCGGGCGCATCGGCGCTGGCCGCCGCTTCGCTCGACTCGAACACCCGCGGCGCCGGGTCGCCGACGCGCCAGACCCGCAGGCGCAGCAGCAGGCGGCTCTCGCCCGGGCCGGAGAAGACCTGCGTGCATTCCTCCAGTTCCAGCCGCAGCTGCACGGGCGCCCCGGTGCCGCCGGAGCCGGCGGAGCGCTGGCGCAGGCGCTCGGCCAGCAGTTGCGCCGGCGGCGCGGCCCAGCGGCTGTCGCGGTAGAACTCGCGGCGGTAGGCATCGCGGTAGTCGAGCCGGTAGGCAAGACCTGGCCCTTCCAGCCAGGGCGGCGCGTCCACGTCGATCAGCTGGATGTTGGCGGCCGGCGCCGTGGCGCTGCGCGGCGCCGGCGGGCCGAGATCGTAGACGGCCGGCTGCGGCGAAGGCGTCGAGCAGGCAGCGAGCACCAGGCCCAGGCAGATGGCGATGAAGTAACGCGTCATGTCAACGCCCTCCCTCGTTGAATCCCGCCTCGCCCGGCCCCGGCCGCGCCGGCGGGCGGCCGAACAGCAGCCCCTGCGGCTGCTCGGCCAGCGAGCCCAGCCGCGCCGCCGCCCGCTGGACCGAATCGGCCGAGTCGGCCAGCCGGTCCACCAGCGGTTGCGCCCGCGGCCGGTCCGGGCCGACGAAGGCCGTCTCCAGGCGCTGCGTCGTGGTCTGCAGCTGCGCGGCGGCGGTGCCCAGGCGGTCCAGGATCTGCGTGCGCTGGCGCAGGTCCTGGGCCAGCAGCGTCGATTCGGCGGCCAGGCCGTCGAAGCGCTGCAGCGTCCTGTCGGCATTGGCCAGCAGCGCATCGGCACGCTGCATCTCGCGGCCGGCCTGCAGCGCCAGCGGCTGCAGCGCGGCCGCGGCCGGGCGCAACTCCTTCGCCAGTTGCGCCACCTGCGCGGACGCCTCGGCCATCTGCCCCAAGGCCCGGCTCAGCTGGCGCTGGTTCTCGTCGCCCAGCACCTGGCTCAGTCGCTGGGTCGCCTCATTGGCATTGGCCAGCAGGCGCGGGCCGCCAGCGGCCAGTTGGTCCAGCAGCGAGGCCTGCAGCTCGATCGGCTGCGATGGGTCGCGGGGCTTGCCGGCCACCGTCGTGTCGTCGATCAGCTCGACGAAGGCCAGGCCGGTGATGCCCTGGTAGCCGAGCCGCGCCTTCATCGTCGAGGTGACCGGGGCATCGCGATCGACATCGAGCGTGATCAGGATCTGGCGCGCATCGGCGGGGTCGAAGCCGATCGACGCGACCTTGCCGACCGGCACGCCGCGCAGCTTGACGCCCGCCTTGACGTTGAGCCCGGACACGCCCGTCCTCGACACCACCGTGTAGCTGACCGTATCGCCCCGCTCGTCCCGGAACCAGGCCAGGATGACGACCAGCGCTGCCGTCAGCAGCACCACGAAGAGCCCGGTGACCAGGGCATGCGAACGGTTTTCCATGATGGGGCAACTCCTCTCTAGCCGCCTGCCGCGCGCAGGCTCTGACGGAACAGGCGCACGCTCTCCTCGTCCCAGCGCGACTGCTGGCCGAGGAAGAAGTCGTGGATGAAGGGGTGATCGACCGTGGCCACCTCGGCCAGCGGCCCGCAGGCGACCAGCCGCCGGTCGGCCAGCGCGGCCACCCGGTCAGCCAGCGCGAACAGAGTGTCCACGTCGTGCGTGACCATCACGACGGTGAGCTTCATCTCGTCGCGCAGGCCTTCGATCAGGCGCACGAACTGCTTGCTGCTGGCCGGGTCGAGGCCGGCGGTGGGCTCGTCCAGGAACAGCAGCGGCGGGTCCAGGATCAGGGCCCGCGCCAGCGCCACGCGCTTGATCATGCCGCCGGACAGCTCGGCCGGCCGCTTGCCCGCATCGCCGGCCTTCAGCCCCACCTGCAGCAGCTTGTGCATCACCAGCTCGCCGATCAGGCCCTGCGGGACGGTGTTCAGCTCGCGCAGCGGCAGCGCGATGTTCTCGAACACGCTCAGCGAGGAGAACAGCGCGCCCTGCTGGAACAGCACGCCCCAGCGGTTGCGCACCTGGGCCAGCGCAGCCGGCTCGCCTTCGGTCAGGTCCTGGCCGAACACCGTCACCCGCCCGGCCACCGCGCGCTCCAGCCCCAGCATCAGGCGCAGCAGCGTGGTCTTGCCGCTGCCCGAGCCGCCGATGATGGCCATCACCTCGCCGGCGCGCACCTGCAGGCTCAGCTGGCGGTGGATGACGGTGCGGCCGAACACGGTCGTCACGCGCTGGACATCGATGATGGCGTCGTCGAACCTGCATTCGTTCATGTCCGCCCCTCGCCCGACGGGTACGTCGGTCGATCCCCCGGGGGGATACGAGCTTGCTTGGGGCGGCCCGGCGCTGCGCTCGTCATGCCAGCCCGACCCCCGAAAACACGATCGCGAAGATCGCGTCGACGATGATGACCCCGGTGATCGAGCTGACCACCGCATCGGTCGTGCCCTTGCCCAGGCTCTCGCTGTTGGGCTTGATGCGCAGGCCGAAGTGGCAGGCCACGAAGGCGATCAGCAGCCCGAAGGCCACCGACTTGCCCAGGCCCAGCCACAGATTGGCCACCGGCACCGCCGCCGGCAGGCCCTGCAGGAACTGCACATAGGCCAGGCCCAGCGTGGCCCGCGCCGCCACCGCGCCGCCGATCAGGACCATCGTGCTGGTCCAGACGACGATCAGCGGCATCGACACCGCCAGCGCCACCAGCTTCGGCAGCACCAGCCGGATCGTGTGCGAGATGCCCATCACCGACAGCGCGTCCAGTTCCTGTGTCACGCGCATCACGCCGAACTGCGCCGTCATCGCCGAGCCGCTGCGCCCGGCCACCAGGATGGCCGCCAGCAGCGGCCCCAGCTCGCGCCAGACCGAGATGCCCAGCAGGTTGATGACGAAGATGTCCGCCCCGTAGGCCTGCAGCTGGCGCGAGCTGAGGTAGGACAGCGTCACGCCGACCAGGAAGCCGACCAGCGCCGTGATGCCCAGCGCCTGCGCACCGGTGCGGTAGATCTGGGCCGAGATGTCGCGCCAGGCGATCAGGGTCGGGCGAGAAGCGATGGTGCGCAGGTCCAGCACCAGCTGGCCCAGCAGTTGCACCGCGCCCAGCCCGTGCGAGGCGGCGCCGCGCAGCAGCTCGGCCGGCGAGGTCGGACGCGTCGGCAGGCGCCGGCCCGCTGCGGGCACCGGCACTTCAAGCTGCTCGAACAGGAACTCATGCTCCGGCAGCCACTGCAGCCGCTCAGGGCGCCGACGGCCCCAGGCCTGCCACAGCAGCAGCGCGCCGGCGCTGTCCAGCCGGGCCAGGCCGCGCAGGTCCCAGCCGTGGCGGGACAGGGCCGCGGCCTCCGCCGCCAGCGCCTCGAAGCGCCCGCCCAGCGGAAGCACGCTCCAGTCGCCCAGCGGGCGGGCCACGGCTGCTTCGGCAACAGGGTCTACGGCGAGCGTGGGCGGCGACATGCCTTCATCCATCGGGGCAGCATAGCGGAGGCTTACCTTTGGTAGCAGTGCTTGTCCTACGAATGGGCGCGCCGCATGCCGACCCCGACCCCTGCCGTCGACTCTTAGAGTTATTCCCAACCGGCGAGCTATTTCCGGTTCTCAACCAAGGAGTAAGACCCATGATGAACAAGCACCTGTCTACCGCCGCCGCGGCCGTCGCCCTCGTCAGCGCCATCGGCCTGGCCTATGCGCAGACCAGCGACCAGCCGGCCGACACCTCGACCACGGCCACCGCCCAGCAGAGCGACGCGACCGACGCCGTGAACCGCGGCACGACAGCAACGCCCGACTGGCGCAGCCCCGACAACATGAGCGCCCAGCAGGCAACCGACGCCAATGCCACCCCGGGCGACAACACCCAGGCGACGACCGCTCCGGCCGACACGAGCAACTCGACGGCCACCGACAACGGCATGAGCAGCACCGCCCAGCAGGACAACAGCGCCACCACCTCGACCGACACGACGGCGACCGCCCCGAGCGCACCCGCCACCGAGCCGAGCCCCATGACCACCGAGCGCGCCCCGCGGGCCGACCGGAACTGAGCGCCGCCACTGCAAGCCTTGAGAGAAAGCCGGTGAACGGGTACTGCCACGATCAATAAAGAGAAATGAGCATGCCTCCCGTTCTTCACCGCGCGCAGGAGTGGGTCCACCAACACCGCGGCCAGGTCGAGCGCCTGTTGCAGATCGTGCTGCTGGGCGCCGCCGCCATCGTGCTGGTGGTCCCACTCAGGCCGGGCGCCCGCCCGGTCATCCCCCTCTTCTTCCATGCCCGGCCCGCCGTCGCGGCCGTGCATCACCCGGACGCTGCGCCGCATCAGCAGGCGCGCGCGCCCGTCGTGCCGCCGCCGCTGCAGCGCGAGCTGGACATGAAGGGCGAGCCGGCATCGCGTGATGCCCGCCGCCTGGCCGGCTGGGTCGTCGACACGGCCGACAACGGCCGGCTCAACTTCGCCATCCTCGACAAGAGGAACGCCAAGGTGTTCGTGTTCGAGCCGGGTGGACGGCTGATCGGCGCCTCGCCGGTGCTGCTGGGCTATGCCGCCGGCGACGACACCGTGGCCGGCATCGGCACCCGCCCCATCGCCGACGTGAAGCCCTGGGAACGCACGACGCCCGCCGGCCGCTTCCGCGCCGAACCGGGGCGCAATGCGCTGCCCGAGGACGTGCTCTGGGTGGACTACGCCGCCGCCGTCTCCATGCACCGCGTGCGCCTGAGCAACCCCGCCGAGCACCGCGCCGAGCGGCTCAAGTCCCGCAACGCCCAGGCCCGCCGCATCAGCTACGGCTGCATCAACATGCCGCCCGAGTTCTTCGAGCAGGTGCTGTGGCCCAACTTCAAGCGCCAGGGCGGCATCGTCTACGTGCTGCCCGAGAAGAAGCGGCTGGAACAGGTATTCCCGGCGCTGGCGACAACGCCGGCGGGCACGTCGATTGCCCGCCAGGGCACGATGGCAAGTCCGTCGATGTAACGAGTTATTCCGGCGTGATTTGGGTCACGCTGCAAGCCGCCGATTAAGGAGCGGCTAAGCGCGTTCCTGCGCCCTTCCCGTACATTCCTGCCTCGACAAGCATCCGTGGTCTCGGATGCATCGTGCTGGAGCGGCGGACTTGAAGTACTGGGTAGGCGCTTTCCTCGCGCTGGCGACATCGGTCGCCATGGCGGCAACATCTTCTCATCCCATCGATTTCTCCGGCCAGCCGGTCACCCCGGATGCGCGGCGCATGGCCGAGCAGGCCTTCGCCAGCGGGGACACTGCCGGCAAGCCCTTCGCCGTCGTCGACAAGAAGCAGGCGCGGATCTACGTGTTCGAGGCTGACGGCAGGATGGTCGGCTCGGCCTCCTCGCTGCTGGGCCTGGCGCGGGGCGACGCGTCGGCGCCGGGCGTGGGCACCAAGGTCAGCACAGGTATTCCGTTAGCCGAGCGGACCACGCCGGCCGGCCGCTTCGATTCCGAGCCCGGCCACAACATCAAGGGCGAGGCGATCGTCTGGGTGGACTACGGCGCCGCCGTGGCCATCCACCGCCTGCGCCCCGCGCCGGCCGAGCAGCGCCGCCCCGAGCGCCTGGCCTCGGCCAACCCGGACGACAAGCGCATTTCTCTGGGCTGCATCGTGGTGGCGCCCGCCTTCTACGACGGCGTCATCGCCCCCACGCTGGGCCGCCAGCGCGGCGTGGTCTACGTGCTGCCCGAGACCGAGGCCGGCATGGCCGGTGCCGGGCGCAATCAGACGGTGGCCGCGCAGAGCCTCTGAAGACTCGCTCCTGCTCATTCCTCCGGAACGAAGATCCAGAGGAGGATGTAGAGCAGGACGCCCGAGCCGGCGCACAGCACCAGCAGCGTGAACAGCAGGCGCCAGATCCACGACGCCATGCCGGTGACGCGGGCGATGCCGCCGCAGACGCCGCCGAGCCAGCGGTCGTCGCGGCTGCGGCGCAGCGAGTTCATGCCGTCCATCGCCGGGGAACTGCTGCCGTTGCTACCGCTGCTGCCGCTCGCATAGGTGAAGTTCGGGGCCGTGCCGCCGGAGAGCACCCGCTCCTTGGCCCGCGCGTACTCCTCGTCGGTCAGCGCGCCGCGGGCATGCAGGTCGGCCAGCTTGTGGAGTTCGTCGGCTTGGGACATGGTCTTCTTCCTTCCTTTTGTCGATCGTTGATGCGATGAACGCAGCATAAGCGTCGGGCAATCGCCGGGCCAGTGCGCTGCGACAGGCGGCCCTGGCGCCGGTACAGGACGCCGCAGGCGCCGACATGCCGTACGCTCGCCGCCCATGGATTCATTGATCGAGGCCGCGGGCCGCGCACTGGCCCTGGGCGACCCGCTGCGCGCGCTCAAGCACGTGGCGCTGCGCGAGGACCCGCCGGCGCTGGCGCTGCGCGGCATCGCGATGGCGCAGCTGGGCGAGCACCGGCGCGCCCGCGAGTTGCTGCGCGCGGCGGCCCGCCGCTTCGGCGCCCATGAGCCACGGGCGCGGGCGCGCTGCATCGTGGCCGAGGCCGAGATCGCCCTGGCGCTGCGCGAGCTGGACAGCTCGCCGCGCGCACTCGAGACCGCGGCGCAGACGCTCGAAGCCCACGGCGACCCCGCCAACGCACGCCAGGCACGGCTGCTCGCCGCTCGGCGCCTGCTGCTGATCGGGCGCCTGGCCGAAGCGCGCGCCGCCCTGCGCGGACTGGACCGCCTGCCGCCGCCACTGGCCACGGTGGCCGCGCTGTGCGAGGCCGAGCTGGCCCTGCGCTCGCTGGACACCGGCGCTGCCCGCGCGGCGCTGGAACGCGCGCGCGCCTCGGCCCGCCAGGCCGGCGTGCCCGCCCTGATCGCCGAGGTGGACGACACCGCCGGCGCCCTGCAGCGGCCCGCCGCACGCGATGCCGACGGCGCGCCGCTGCGGCTGGAGGAAGTGCAGGCCTTGCTCGTCGGGGACGCGCTGGTCGTCGATGCCTGCCGCCGGGGCATCGCCGCCGGCAAGACCTGGCTCCCCCTCACGCGGCGCCCGCTGCTGTTCGCACTGGCCCGCGAGCTGGCCGCGGCCTGGCCGGAAGACGCCGCGCGCGAGCAACTGATCGAGCGGGTGTTCCGCCTGCGCGAGCCGGACGACACGCACCGCGCGCGGCTGCGCGTGGAGATCGGCCGGCTGCGTGCGCTGCTCAAGGGGATCGCCAGCGTCGAGGCCACTCCGCGCGGCTTCGCGCTGCGCTGCGAGCGCCCCGTGCTGCGGCTCGAGCCACCCATCGCCGGCGAGGACAACGCGAGCCTGCTGGCCCTGCTGGCCGACGGGGCGCCCTGGTCCACCTCGGCGCTGGCGCTGGCGCTCGATGCCAGCCAGCGCACGGTGCAGCGCGCGCTGGCCGACCTGCAACAGGCCGGGCGCGTGCGCGCGATCGGCCGCGCCCGCGCGCAGCGCTGGCTCGCCGCCCCGCTGGCGCCTTTCACGACGATCTTGTTACTCCCCGCTGCGCTGCCGACTGACTAGAGTCCATCCCATCGAAACCAGCGATGGGAGTCAGTCGATGAAGAACGTTAGCGAAAGCAGGCCCGCCGAGATCGTGCGCGAGTACGGGCCATTCCCCGGCGGCGAGAAGGTCAACGGCGTCACCCACGACGGCGAGCGCGTCTGGTTCTCGGCCGGCGAGCGGCTGATCGCCTTCGACCCGAACAGCGGCGCCGCCACCCGCAGCCTGGCCTGCGCCGGCCACGCCGGCACCGCCTTCGACGGCCGCCACCTGTGGCAGATCGCCGAGGCCCGCATCGACAAGATCGATCCCGACAACGGCAAGGTGCTCGCCACCATCCCCGCGCCCGGCAAGGGCGGCGACTCCGGCCTGGCCTGGGCCGAAGGCAGCCTGTGGGTCGGCGAATACCGGGCCCGCAGGATCCACCAGATCGACCCGGCCGACGGCCGCGTGATCCGCACGATCGAGACCAACCGCTTCGTCACCGGCGTCACCTGGGTGGACGGCCAGCTCTGGCACGGCACCTGGGAAGGCGACGAGAGCGAGATCCGCCGCATCGACCCGAAGAACGGCGCGGTGCTCGAGCAGCTGCAGATGCCCGCCGGCACCGGCGTCAGCGGCCTGGAATCCGATGGCGCCGACCTCCTCTACGCCGGCGGCGGCAGCAGCGGCAAGGTCCGCGCCGTCCGTCGCCCCAGGGCTTGAGACCCCTCGCCCAGTCTCGCCGTGCTGAACGCGGGCGAGCCTGGTCGGTCCCCCGAGGGGACGCCTCGGCTTGCGGCATCGAGCCGCAAGCCGAGCCACGCGGGCCGGCTTGGGGCGGCCCGGCGCTCGGCCCGAAATACCCCAGTTCCTCTACCTTGCGAAAGGACTTCATGATGAATGCCCCGATGCTTCTCCAACATCCCGTCGCCTCGCGCGACGCCTGGCTCGCCCAGCGCCTGCAGCTGCTGGCCCGCGAGAAGGAACTGACCCGCCTGCAGGACCAGGTCGCCCGCGAGCGCCGCGCCCTGCCCTGGGTGCGCTTCGACGACGCCGCCTATGTCTTCCACACGCCGCAGGGCCCGCGCGCCTTGAGCGAGCTGTTCGACGGCCGCAGCCAGTTGCTGGTGCAGCACTTCATGCTCGGCCCGGGCTGGGAGGAAGGCTGCAAGAGCTGCTCCTTCATGGCCGACCATGTGGATGCGATGAGGCCGCACCTGGCGCAGCGCGACGTGAGCTTCATCGCGATCTCGCGCGCGCCGCTGGCCGAGATCGAGCGCTTCCGCCAGCGCATGGGCTGGAAGTTCCGCTGGGCCTCCTCCGCCGGCGGCACCTTCAACTTCGACTTCGGCGTCAGCTTCACGCCGCAGGACATGGGCAGCGGCGAGGTGGACTACAACTACCGCAAGCAGCCCTTCCCCCATGAGGAAGCGCCCGGCGTCAGCGCCTTCTGGCGCGACCCGGCCAGCGGCGAGGTCTACCACTGCTACTCGACCTACGGCCGCGGCGTCGAGGTGATGATGGGCACCTATCCGATGCTGGACCTGGCGCCCAAGGGCCGCGACGAGGAGAGCCTGCCCTACACGATGTCCTGGGTGCGGCATCACGACAGGTACGAGGCGGCGACGGGCGCCTCGGCCTGCGGCTGCGGAGCCTGAGCCATGCGTGTCGCGCGGGGTCAGGTCTTGCGCGACGCGGTCCAGCTGGCGGCGGGCCATGGCTGCGCGATGGCCGCCATCACGGCCGCCGCCCTGCTCGGGCTGGAGCGTGAATGGCTGCTGCTCGGCGCTGCGGTGATGCAGCGCCAGTGCCGCGGGCCGCTGCCCACCGTGTCCTTCGCCCTGACCGCCCTGCATGGCATGGCCACGCTGCCGGCGCCGGAGTTGTCGGCGGCGCTCTGCACGGGCAGCGGCAAGGGCCTCTTCAGCGCCTCGCTGGCCTTGCATGCAGCGGCGATGCCGCTGGCCGCCGGCCTGCTCGCGGGCGTGGCGCGTCGCGTCGTCGTCAGCCGAGCGCCGCGCCGGCCTTCTTCACTTCCAGCATGAACTGCTCGAAACCCTGGGCCGGCACGACTTCGCCTTCGCTGCGGTCCTGAACTTCCGCCAGGCGCTCGCAGAGCTGCTCGGCGGAACTGGCCAGATCGCCCAGGTGGATGCCCTCGGTCATCGTCACATGGGCGCTCTCGAAGCTGCCGGCGCCGGCCAGCAGGATCATCCGCGTCGGCGCTTCGTCCTGGACCAGCGCCAGCAGGCCCGGGCTCACGCGCTCCGGCGTCAGCAGCGCCAGCGCCGCTGCGGGCAGCAGGTTCTCGGTCATCTGCGTGGCCGCCGTCGGCGCCAGGCAGTTGACGCGGATGTTGCGCTTGGCGCCTTCCAGCGCCAGCGTCTGCATCAGGCCCACCAGCGCCATCTTGGCCGCGCCGTAGTTGGACTGGCCGAAGTTGCCGTACAGGCCCGAGGAGGAGGTCGTCATCACGATGCGGCCGTACTGCTGCTCCTGCATCTGCGCCCAGACGGCCTTGGTGCAGTGGACGGCGCCCATCACGTGGACGTCCATCACCAGGCGGAAGTCCTCCATCGTCATCTTGGCGAAGCTCCTGTCGCGCAGGATGCCGGCGTTGTTGACGAGGATGTCGATGCGGCCCCAGGCGGCGACCACCTGCGCGGCCATCGCCTGCATCTGCGCGAAGTCGGTCACGTCGCCGGCGATCGCCAGCGCCTCGCCGCCTGCCGCCTGAATCTCACCGGCCACCTTCGCCGCCGCATCGGCGTTCAACTCGTTGACGACGACGCGCGCGCCATGGCGCGCCAGCTCCAGCGCGTGGGTACGGCCGAGGCCGCCGCCGGCGCCGGTCACGATGGCCACGCGGGCATTCAGGGGCTTGTTGTTCTGGCTGTTGTTGTCGTGTTGCATGCTGCTGATTGTCATCGTCATTTTTCCTGGTCGGCCAGGGCTTCACTTGCTGACTACCGAAAGAAGCGTCTCTCCCGTGGCAACGAGCACCTCCTTCCCGGCGGCTCGGCCATACAGCTCGCAGGACGTGAAGATCTGCGACTTGCCCGGCTTGACGACCCTCGCCTTTGCGATGAAGCGATCACCGACGGCAGGGCGAAGACAGTTGACCGAGAAGTGCGAGGCCAGCAGCTTGCTTCCTGCCACCGTGGCTGCCGCGTAGCCGCACGCCGTATCGATCAATGCGCCGACGACGCCGGCATGCATGAACCCGACATACTGGCCGACCTCCTCCCGCCAGGGCATCTCGATCACGACGCTCCCGACGTCCGCTTGCGCCACCTCGATCCCGCACCAGCGATTGAACGCGGCAAGCTCATTGAGCGACCTCAGCATTTCCAGCGACGGGACATCCGGGTTCATGGAGGTGTACTTCGTCTCGATGGGAAGTCGGGACGGTAGAGCATGTCGGTCGGCGGGCTGGTCGCGACGGAGACACTGGACGCAAGGGGAGTTCGTCTGCGTTCGGCCGGCCGTCGGGTTTCCGTCGGCATGACGGGCTGGCTGCCATCTTCACCAGGTCATGGCCCATTCAACCGACACATGCGGCTTCAAGTGAAGCACACAGAACTTCAAGCGCTCGTCGCTGAACCTGACCCGAAGCAATTCACGGCCTGGTGAGCATTCAAGCTCCCACGCGCAGACCATAACGGATTGGAACTTCGTTCGGCTCACCTCTCCCTGCCACCATTGAACCGAGAACTCGGCTTCATCGGGTGCGACGGTAGCTACCACCAAATCGCTGCCGCGCTGCGTGCGAAACCGAGCGCCGCAATACCAGCCATCCGGATGCACCCACTCGGGCTCGACCTCGAAAAACGCCACATAGTCGAGCAATTCGGGACGGTCTGCCATAGCATCCAACAAGCATTGGGCAAGACCCCGGATCCTACAGGCTTGTGTCGTCGAACTCCCCATCCGCCAGCGCCAGTGCCGCCTCAATCCTTGCAGTGAACAGGCTCCCCGACAGCGGCCACTGCGCCAGCTGTTGCTCGCTGAGTTCCTGCCTGGCCGTGGTGACCATCAACTGGTCACCATCGGGCCCACCGAGTGCCGGGCAGCTGGAATGCGGGCCGGCCAGGTGCAGCGTGCGCATGACCTGACCCTCGGGGCTGTACTGCACGACGGCGCCGGCGCCCCATTGCGCGTTCCACAGGCAGCCGTTGCGGTCGATCACCGCGCCGTCGGGCCAGCCGTGTGGGGTCGTCACGTCGACGAAGGTGCGGACGTTCGAGAGCGTGGCCGTGTCAGGGTCGTAGTCGGCCTGCTGGATCCGTCGGTCCAGCGTGTCGGCGAAGTACATCGTGCGACCGTCGGGGCTGAAGCAGATGCTGTTGGCGATGGCCACATGCGGCAGGTTCAGGCGCCGCAGGCCGTGGCGGGCCGAGAACTGGTAGAGGCTGGCGATGGCGCGTTTCTCGGCCACGTCGTGGATGGTGCCGAAGACATAGTTGCCGAAGCGGTCGCTGCGGCCGTCGTTGCTGCGGTTGCCGTCCAGATCGGTCTCGAACTCGGCCAGCGTGGCGAGGATGTCCACATGGCCGTCGTGGACGCGGGCCAGCACGACGCGCTTGGCCAGGCCGAGGATCAGCCGGCCCGAGCGGGTGTGGACGAAGGAGCCGAGACGGTCGGGCAGCGGGTAGCTCAGCGGCACGGCCGTCTCGCCGTCCCAGCAATGCAGGCGCGATCGCTGGATGTCGGTCCACCACCAATGGCCCTGGTGCCAGACGATGCCTTCGCCCAGCGTAGAGTTCATCGACAGGGCGAGGGTCAGGTCTTGCATATGGCTCATGTCTTGGTCCTCCAGGCCGCGACGAAACCGCGGGCGCGTTCGCCTACGGCGACAGCGTCGAAGCCGGTTTGGTACAGGGCGCCGCCGAGGCCGAAGCCGGCCGCACCGGCGGAGCGGTAGGCGGCCATCGAGGCCGGCGTGACGCCGCCCACGGGCAGCAGGCGCAGATCCGGCGGCAGCACCGCGCGCATCGCCTTGAGGACGGTCGGCGTGATCAGCTCGGCCGGGAACAGCTTCAGCGCATCGGCGCCGGCCGCCAGCGCGGCGAAGGCCTCGGTGACGGTGGCGACGCCGGGAACGCAGGCCATGCCCTCGTCCTTGGTGGCGCGGATGACGGCGACGTCGGCATGCGGCATGACGATCAGCCGTCCGCCCGCTGCCTTCACATCCCGCACCGACTTCTCGGACAGCACGGTGCCGGCCCCGACCATCACGCCGGCCGGCACGCTGCGCGCCAGCCTCTCGATCGACACGAGCGGATCGGGCGAATTCAGCGGCACCTCGATCAGGCGGAAGCCGGCCTCGACCAGCGCGGCGCCGACCGGCACCACCTCGTCCGGCCGGATGCCGCGCAGGATCGCCACCAGCGGCAGGGCCTCGAAAGCCGCATCGAAATCGTCCCTCACGCCAGCTCCAGTTCCCGCGCCAGCCGCCACAGGCCCGCCGGCGCGGTGTTGTCCAGTTGCTTGACCTCATGCACGCCGAAGTGCTTCAGCGCCTCGACATAGCGGCGGCACAGCGCCGGCTCGCCGACCAGCGCCAGTGGCTGCACCGGCAGCAGCGTGGCGACGCCGACCGTCAGCTCGTGGCCGATCAGCAGGCCCGACAGATAGTCCGCCGACGCGCTCGCCGCCAGCCGGGCGGTCAGCCCCAGCGCGCGCACGCCGAAGAGCTGGTGCAGCAGGCCCTCGCCGGCGCCCTGGTCGCGGGCCGTATCCACGCCTTGGCGGAAGGCCTCCCAGTCGGGCTCGGCCGGCGTCTCGTCATCGGGCATCAGCTTCGCCAGCACCGAGTGCCGCCGCAGCAGCGCGAACAGCTCCCCGGTCATCTGCGTCGAGAAGCCCAGCACCCGGCCACCGCGCAGCCGCACCCACTTGCTGTGCGTGCCGGGCAGGATCAACGTGGCATCGGCCAGCTCCGGATGCAGGGCCAGCGCGCCGAAGACCTGCGTCTCCTCGCCACGCATCACGTCGGGCGTGCCCTCGTGCGGATCGTCCAGCAGGCCGGGCACGATGCGCAGGCCCTCGGGGCCCGGCTCTCGCATGCGCGCGGCCAGCGCGGCGGCATCGGCCGGGCACGGCGCATAGGGCGCCTCGCGCCAGCCGTGCTGCGCGCCGACCATGCCGCAGGCCAGCAGCGGCAGCTCGGGCCGGGCGCGCTGCCAGTCGCCGCTGAACTGCTCCAGCGCCTGGCGCCAGGCCGCCTCGCCGGACAGCATCGAGGCGCCCAGCGGCGCCTGCCGCGCACGCAAGACCTGGCCCCCGTCGCCGATCAGCCAGGTGCGCAGGCCGGTGCTGCCCCAGTCGAGGCCGATCAGCGTGGCCTCGCGCAGCTCCTTGCTGCTGGTCGTCGTCGAATTCACCATCGTGCCGTCCCGGTCCATGACTGCGTCGAGATTGGACGTTAGCACCGGTCAGTGACGGCGCTCGAAGGCGCGTTGGAGCAGGCAGAACAGGAACAGCAGCGCGCCGATGACGATGCGGGTCCACCAGGAGCTGAGCGAGCCGTCGAAGGCGATCAGCGTCTGGATCGACCCCAGGATCAGCACGCCGAACAGCGTGCCGAACACATAGCCGGTGCCGCCCGACAGCAGCGTGCCGCCGATCACGACCGCGGCGATCGCGTCCAGCTCCGCGCCCACCGCGTGCAGCGCATAGCCGCTGAGCATGTAGAAGGTGAAGACCACGCCGGCCAGCGCCGAGCAGAAGCCGCTGAGCGTGTAGACCAGCACCGTCGTGCGCTTGACCGGCAGGCCCATCAGCAGCGCCGAGGCCTCGCTGCCGCCGATCGCGTAGACGGTGCGGCCGAACTCGGTGGCGTGGGCCAGCCAGATGCCGACGGCGAGCATCAGCAGCGCGACCAGCGCGCCGACGCTGATCGAGGCGCCTTCGAAGAGCTGGAAGCGGGTCTCCGAGATCCCCACATAGCCCGTCTCGGTGATCGTGATCGAGTCCACGCTGATCAGGTAGCACAGGCCGCGCGCCAGGAACATGCCGGCCAGCGTGACGATGAAGGGCTGCAGCCGGAAGCGCTGGATCAGCCAGCCCTGCGCCGCGCCGAACACCGTGCCCACGGCCAGCACCAGCGGGATCGCCTGCCAGGCGCTCCAGTGCCGGTGCTCGGCCAGCGCCGAGGACATCATCGTCGTCAGCGCGATCACCGAGCCGACCGAGAGATCGATGCCGCCTGAGAGGATCACGAAGGTCATGCCGACGCCGACGATCAGCAGGAAGCCGTTGTCGATCAGCAGGTTCAGGAAGACCTGGGGCGAGAAGAAGCCGCGGTACATGACGGCACCGAAGACCTCGATCAGCAGGAAGACGGCGATCGTGCCGGCCAGCGGCAGGAAGCGGGAATCGGGAAGCTTCATGGAGCGGGGGAAGCGGTACGGACAGCCAGGCGGAACACGGTCGAGCGGAATTCCGCCGACTGCAGCAGCATCACGACGAAGACCACCGCCGCCTTGACGACCAGGTTGATCTCCGGCGGCACGCCGATCGAGTAGATGGTGGAGGTCAGCGTCTGGATGATCAGCGCGCCGATCACGCTGCCGGCCAGGCTGAAGCGGCCGCCGGTCAGCAGCGTGCCGCCCAGCGTGACGGCGAGGATCGCATCCAGCTCCATCAGCACGCCGGCGTTGTTGGCATCCGCGCTCTTGACGTTGGAGCTGATGACCAGCCCCGCCACGCCCGCGGCCAGGCCGCAGAAGGCGTAGACGCAGATCGTGATCGCGCGCTCGGGCAGGCCGGCCATGCGCGAGGCGGCCGGGTTGATGCCGATGCTCTGGATGAACAGGCCTAGAGCGGTGCGCGTCATCAGGAGGTGCAGCACCAGCCACACGGCGGCGGCGATGTAGACGGCGAAGGGCAGGCCGACGAGATAGCCGTTGCCGACGAAGAAGAAGGGCTCGTAGTAGACGGTGACGATCTGGCCGTCGCTCATCAGCTGGGCGATGCCGCGGCCGGCCACCATCAGGATCAGCGTGGCGATGATCGGCTGCATGCCGACCCGGGCCACGAGGAAGCCGTTCCACAGGCCGCACAGCGTGGCCGCCGCGAGTGCCGCCAGGATCGCCAGCCACATCGGGTTGTGCGCCACGCGGACCGACACGCCGTTCTTGATCACCAGGTCGCCGCCGATCATCGAGGCGGCGACGATGGCGGCGATCGCGATCGTTGCGCCGACCGAGATGTCGATGCCGCGGGTGGCGATCACCAGCGTCATGCCCAGGGCCACCAGGGCCAGCGGGGCGGCGCGGTTGAGGATGTCGATGATGCTGCCGTAGAGGTGCCCGTCGCGCCACTCGATGCGCCAGAAGCCGGGGTTGAAGGTGGCGTCGACGGCGAGGATCAGCAGCAGCGTGACGAGGGGCCAGAAGAGGCGGTGTTTCAACATCAGTTTTGCCCGGATGCGATGAGGTGATAGACCGCCTGCTCCGAGCTGTTGCCGGGCAGCTCGCCGACCTTGGCGCGGTCGCGCAGCACGACGATGCGGTCGGACACGCGCACTACCTCGTCCATCTCCGAGGAGATGAACAGCACGGCCAGGCCGCTGCGGGCCAGGGCGAGGATCTCGTTCATGATCTCCTGCTTGGCGGCGACGTCGATGCCACGCGTGGGCTCGTCAAGGATCAGCAGCTTCGGCTCGGTGGCGAGCCAGCGGGCCAGCACGACCTTCTGCTGGTTGCCGCCGGAGAGCAGCGCGATCGGGGTCTCGATGTCAGCCGTCTTGATGCCCAGCGATTTCACGAAGCGCTCGGCCATCTCCTTCTGGCGGCTGCGCGGGATGTACTTCCAGATGCCCAGCCGCGCCTGCAGCGCCAGCGCGATGTTCTCGCGCACCGACAGCTCGGCCACGATGCCGTCGTGCTTGCGCTCCTCGGGGCACATGGCCAGGCCCTGGCGGATCGCCTGGGCGGGCTTGTCGAACTTGACCCGCTGGCCGTCGACCTGCAGCTCTCCGCTGTCGCAGCGGTCCAGGCCGAACAGCAGCCGCGCGAGCTCGGTGCGGCCCGAGCCGAGCAGGCCGCCGACACCGACCACCTCGCCGCGGTGCAGCGCGATGTCGACCGGCTGCAGCATGCCGCGGCGGCCGAAGCCCTGGGCCGCTAACTGCGGAACCCCACTGACATCGATCGGCGCCTCGCTGCGACCGGCGGCGGCGCTCAGCTCGCGGCCGACCATGGCGGTGATCAGCGCGTTCGGCGGCAGCTCGTCCTTCAGCCATTCGCCGACGAACTCGCCGTTGCGCAGCACGGTGATGCGATCCGAGATCGCATACATCTGCTCGAAGAAGTGGGTGACGAAGAGGATGGCCATGCCCTCGCCGCGCAGGCGCCGCAGCACGGCGAAGAAGCGCTCGACCTCCTGCTCGTCCAGGCTCGACGTGGGCTCGTCAAGGATCAGCACCTTGGCCTGCACCGACAGCGCGCGGGCGATGGCCACCATCTGCTGCACGGCGACCGGATAGCTGGAGAGCAGCTTCGTAACGTCGACGTCGAGATTGAGCCGCGCCAGCAACTCGCGCGCCTCGCGCTGCATGCGCGACCAGTCGATGCGGCGCAGCAGGCCCTTGCGCGGATAGCGGCCCGCGAAGATGTTCTCCGCCACCGACAGGTTCGGGCAGAGGTTCACCTCCTGGTAGACGGTGGAGATGCCCAGCTTCTGCGCGGCGGCGGGGGAAGCCGGACGGATCAGTTCGCCGGCCAGGCGTACCTCGCCTGCATCGGGCGGGAAAACGCCGGTCAACACGCGGATCAGGGTGGACTTGCCGGCGCCGTTCTGGCCCATCAACGCATGGATCTCGCCGGGGCGCAGGCGGAAGTCCACGTTGGAGAGGGCGAGGACGCCGGTGAAGCGGCGAGTCACCCCGCGCGCTTCAAGTACGACGCTTGAATTCAAGGTTGAGTCTCGAGAACAGAAATAGCGCGTACGACAAACCGTTCGGCCTGAGCTTGTCGAAGGCTTCGACAGGCTCAGCCCGAACGGTGTTCGTCCCGAACGGCGTGTTCAGTACTTCCGGTTCGGGAATTCCTTCGCCGCCACTTCCATCGGGAACACGCCTTCCTGCGTCACGATGCGCTTGGGCAGCGTCTTGCCCGCCTTCAGATCCTTCACAGCCTGCATCAGCTGCGGGCCCAGCAGCGGCGAGCACTCGACGCTGACGTTCAGCTTGCCGGCGATCATCGCCTCGAACGCGCCCTTGACGCCGTCGATCGAGATGATCGTGATGTCCTTGGCGGGCTTCATGCCGGCTTCCTCGATCGCCTGGATCGCGCCGATGGCCATGTCGTCGTTGTGCGCGTAGAGCACGTTGATCTTCTTGCCCTCGGCCTTCAGGAAGGCTTCCATCACCTCCTTGCCCTTGGCGCGGGTGAAGTCGCCGGTCTGCGAGCGGATGATCTTGTACTTCGGGTCCTTGGAGATGACCTCCTCGAAGCCCTTCTTGCGCTCGATGGCCGGGGCCGAGCCGGTCGTGCCCTGCAGCTCGACGATGTTGACCGTGCCCTTGGCGTCCTTCATCTTCTCGACCAGCCAGCGGCCGGCGCGGCGGCCTTCTTCCGTGAAGTCGGAGCCCATGAAGCTGACCCACAGGCTGTCGTCCTTCTCGTCGACCGAGCGGTCCGAGAGGATCACCGGGATCTTGGCGGCCTTGGCCTCGCGCAGCACCGGGCCCCAGCCCGAGGCGACGACCGGCGAGAAGGCGATCACGTCCACCTTCTGGGCGATGAAGGCGCGGATGGCCTTGATCTGGTTTTCCTGCTTCTGCTGGGCGTCGGCGAACTTCAGGTCGATGCCGGCTTCCTTGGCCGAGTCCTTGACGGACTGGGTGTTGGCGGCGCGCCATTCGCTCTCGGCGCCGACCTGGGCGAAGCCCAGGACGATCTTGTCGGCCGCGAAGGCCTTGTGCAGCGGCAAGCCGGCTGCCACGAGAGCAGCAAGGACGGTGCGGCGTTGGGTACTCATGATGGAACTGTCTCCTGTGTCGGGTTGATGGTGGGCAATGCAACAACAACTGCAAACAACGGTGGATCCGTTCAGGTGGTCCTGAATCTGTGCACGGTGGTGCTCTTGTAGGTCTCGCCGGGCCGCAGCACGGTGGACGGGTATTCGGGGTGGTTGGGCGAATCGGGGTAGTGCTGGGTCTCGAGGCAGACGCCGTCGCCCTGCCGGTAGGCCTGGCCGCCGGAGCCGCGCAGCGAACCGTCGAGGAAATTGCCGGAATAGAACTGCACGGCGGGCTCGGTGGTCAGCACGTCCATCGTGCGGCCGGATGCCGGGTCGCGCAGCGTGGCGCAGGGCATGGGCCGCTGGGCATCGGCCGCATCGAGGATGAAGCAGTGGTCGTAGCCATGCGCGGCCAGCAACTGCGCATCACCCTCGCAGATGCGCGCGCCGATGCGCTGCGGGCCGCGGAAGTCGAAGGGCGTGCCCGGCACGGCGGCGATGCCGTTGGGGATCAGGCCCGGGCCGGTCGTGAGGAAGCGACTGCAGGCCAGCGTCAGCTCATGGTCCAGCGCGCTGCCGCTGCCGCGCAGGTTGAAGTAGTTGTGGTGGGTCAGGTTGATCGGCGTGGGCGCGTCGGCGCGAGCCTCGTAGTCGATGACGAAGGCCTGCTCGGCCGTCAGCGCGTAGCGCACCTTGACCTCGAGCCGGCCGGGGAAGTGCTCGTCGCCGTCCTCGCTGACCAGGCTCAGCCGCAGCTCCGTGTCGTTGGCCGCGTCCACGGTCCACAGCCGCCGGCTGAAGCCGCGCGGGCCGCCGTGCAGCGAGTTGGGGCCGTCGTTCTGCGCCAGCAGGTAGGGCTCGCCGTCGAGCGTGAAGCGGCCGTTGGCAATGCGGTTCGCGTAGCGGCCGACCAGGGCGCCGAAGTACGGATCGTTGCGCGCCACGTAGTCGTCCAGCGTGGCGAAGCCGAGGATCACGTTGGCGCCCTGCCCCTTCGCGTCGGGCACGTTCAGCTCGGTGATGATGCCGCCGTACTCGATCGCGCGCAGCGTCAGGCCGCGGCCGTTGTCCAGCGTGTATTCGTGGACCGGGCGGCCGTCGGGCAGCGTGCCATACAGGCGCCTGTTCATGTCCAGCCGGCGTCCACGATGAAGTCCTGCGCCGTGCACATCCGGCTGTCGTCCGCCGCCAGGAACAGCGCCATGCAGGCGATGTCCTGCGGCTGCAGCGCCGTCGGGATGCACTGCATGCGTGCCAGCTCGTCCTTGGTTGCCTCGGTGACCCACAGGCGCACCTGCTTCTCGGTCATCACCCAGCCGGGCACCAGCGTGTTGACGCGGATGCCATAGGGGCCCAGGTCGCGCGCGAGGCCGCGCGTCAGTCCCTGCACCGCGGCCTTGGACGTCGTGTAGGTCGGCATGCCGCCCTGCTTGGCGCGCCAGCTGACCGAGCCGAAGTTGATGATCGAGCCGGTGCGGGCGGCGCGCATGTCGGCGGCCACGTTCTTCGCCGCGAAGAACTGGTGCTTGATGTTGACGGCGATGCCGGCGTCCCAGCTCTCGCTGGTGACGGTGTCCATGTCGTGCCGCTTGTCGTTGGCGGCGTTGTTCAGCAGCGCGGCGATCGGGCCGATCTGGGCACGCAGCGCGTCGATGGCCGCATCGAGCGCGGCGATGTCGGTGATGTCGGCGGCCTGGAAGCGCGGCGCGAAATGAGCGTCTGCGCCGAGGCGCTCGGCCAGTTCGCGGCCGGCCTCGGCGGCGATGTCGATGAAGCCCACGCGCGCGCCTTGCGCGACGAAGGCTTCGACCAGCGAGGCACCGATGCCGGTTGCACCACCAGTGATCAGCACGGACCGGTCCCGCAGGGACGGGTAGCTTGCAAGTGAATTCATCTGAGCGAGGGATACGTCAATATGGTCATACTAAAAGGCGATCAATCCGGCGATCAGAGGGATAACACCGACTTTGAGGCAACTAAAGACATACTTTATTATTCGCGCACTTTCCTGGCACACCATGCACCACCGTGCCGCGCACCTCCTCACCGACTGCTGTTCCCATGTCCACTGACAAACCCAAGCTCCGCTCCGCCGCCTGGTTCGGTACCACCGACAAGAACGGGATGATGTATCGCAGCTGGATGAAGAACCAGGGCATCCCGGAGCACGAGTTCCAGGGCAAGCCGATCATCGGCATCTGCAACACCTGGTCCGAGCTGACGCCCTGCAACGCCCACTTCCGCGAGCTGGCCGAGCGCGTGCGCCGCGGCGTGTTCGAGGCGGGCGGCTATCCGGTCGAGTTCCCCGTCTTCAGCAACGGCGAGTCGAACCTGCGGCCCACCGCCATGTTCACCCGCAACCTGGCGAGCATGGACGTGGAGGAAGCGATCCGCGGCAACCCGATCGACGCGGTCGTGCTGATGGTCGGCTGCGACAAGACCACGCCGGCGCTGCTGATGGGCGCGGCCAGCTGCGACGTGCCGGCCATCGTCGTCACCGGCGGGCCGATGCTCAACGGCAAGCACCATGGCAAGGACATCGGCTCGGGCACCGCCGTCTGGCAGCTCTCCGAGCAGGTCAAGGCCGGCACGATCACGCTGCATGAATTCCTCTCGGCCGAGCAGACGATGAGCCGCTCGGCGGGCACCTGCAACACGATGGGCACGGCGTCCACGATGGCCTGCATGGCCGAGTCGCTGGGCGTCTCGCTGCCCCACAACGCGGCCATTCCCGCCGTGGACGCGCGCCGCAAGGTGCTCGCCCACATGAGCGGCATCCGCATCGTCGAGATGGCCAAGGAAGGGCTGACGCTCTCCAAGATCCTCACCAAGCAGGCCTTCGAGAACGCGATCCGCACCAATGCCGCGATCGGCGGCTCCACCAATGCGGTGATCCACCTGAAGGCGATCGCCGGCCGCATGGGCGTGGAGCTGGACCTGGAGGACTGGTCGCGCGTCGGCCGCGGCACGCCGACGCTGGTGGACCTGATGCCCTCGGGCCGCTTCCTGATGGAGGAGTTCTACTACGCCGGCGGCCTGCCCGCGGTGCTGCGCCGCCTCGGCGAGAACGGCCTGCTGCCCCACCCCGAGGCGCTGACCGTCAACGGCCACAGCCTGTGGGACAACGTCAAGGACGCGCCCAACTACAACGATGAAGTGATCCGCCCGCTGGACAAGCCGCTGATCGCCGACGGCGGCATCTGCGTGCTGCGCGGCAACCTCGCGCCGCGCGGCGCCGTGCTGAAGCCCTCGGCCGCGACGAAGGAACTGCTGCAGCACCGCGGCAAGGCCGTCGTGTTCGAGGACCTGGACGACTACAAGAAGCGCATCGTCGACCCCGAGCTGGACGTCACCAAGGACTCGATCCTGGTGCTGAAGAACTGCGGCCCCAAGGGCTACCCCGGCATGGCCGAGGTCGGCAATATGGGCCTGCCGCCGAAGCTGCTGGCGCAGGGCATCACCGACATGGTCCGCATCAGCGACGCCCGCATGAGCGGCACCGCCTACGGCACGGTCGTGCTGCACGTGGCGCCGGAGGCGCGCGCCGGCGGCCCGCTGGCCGTGGTGCAGGAAGGCGACTGGATCGAGCTGGATTGCGCCGGTGGCCGCCTGCACCTGGAGGTGCCGGACGAAGAGATCGAGCGCCGCCTGGCCGCCTGGGCCGCCGCCCAGGTGCCCGACCCGGCCGATGCGTCCGGCTACCGCAACCTCTACGTCTCCCGCGTGCTGCAGGCCGACGAGGGCTGCGACTTCGACTTCCTCGTGGGCTGCCGCGGCGCCGGCATCCCCAAGCATTCGCACTGACACTGAAGTAACCCGTTATGGCCACGCAAGCTCGCTACAAGGGCGTCTTCCCCGTCGTCCCCACCACCTTCACCGAATCCGGCGAACTGGATCTCGAGAGCCAGAAGCGCTGCGTCGACTTCATGATCGACGCCGGCTCCAACGGCCTGTGCATCCTCGCCAACTTCTCCGAGCAGTTCCTGATCGCCGACGACGAGCGCGAACTGCTGACGCGCACGATCCTCGAGCATGTCAGGGGCCGCGTGCCGGTGATCGTCACCACCACGCACTTCTCCACCAAGGTCTGCGCCGAGCGCAGCCGCCGCGCGCAGGACATGGGCGCGGCGATGGTGATGGTGATGCCGCCCTACCACGGCGCCACCTTCCGCGTGTCCGAGCAGCAGGTCTACGAGTTCTACAGCGTGCTGTCGGGCCGGCTCAACATCCCGATCATGATCCAGGACGCGCCGGCCGCCGGCACGCCGATGTCCGCCGCCTTCCTGGCCCGCATCGCCAAGGAGACCGAGCACGTCCGCTACTTCAAGATCGAGACCGCCGGCGCCGCATCGAAGCTGCGCGAGCTGATCCGCCTGGGCGGCGACGCGATCGAAGGCCCCTGGGACGGCGAGGAGGCGATCACGCTGCTGCCCGACCTCGACGCCGGCGCCACCGGCGCGATGACCGGCGGCGGCTACCCCGACGGCATCCGCAGGATCACCGACGCCTACTTCGCCGGCGACCGCGAACTCGCGATCAGTGAATACACGCGTTGGCTTCCCCTGATCAATTGTGAGAATCGCCAGGGCGGCATCCTCTCGGCCAAGGCACTGATGCGCGAGGGCGGGATCATCGCCTGCGAAGCCCCGCGCCATCCCTTCCCCGCCATGCACCCGGCCGTGCGCGCCGGCCTGATCGAGACGGCGCGCCGGCTCGACCCGCTGGTGTTCCGCTGGGGCCGCTGAAGCTGGCAGTTAGAAATCCGGTAGTACAACAATCCCCCAACCAGGAGACAACCCGTGAACCTGACGAAACGCAAGACCCTTCTGACCGCCGCTGCTGCCGGCATCGCCATGATGTTCGGCGCCACCTTCGCCGCCCAGGCGCAGGAAAAGGGCACCATCGGCGTGTCCATGCCCACCAAGTCCTCGGCCCGCTGGATCGCCGACGGCGACAACATGGTCAAGACCCTGCAGGGCAAGGGCTACAAGGCCGTGCTGCAGTACGCGGACGACGACATCCCGAACCAGCTCGCCCAGGTCGAGAACATGATCACCCAGAAGGTGAAGGTGCTGGTGATCGCGGCCATCGACGGCACCACGCTGTCCAACGCGCTGCAGAAGGCCCACGACGCCGGCATCAAGGTCATCGCCTATGACCGCCTGATCCGCGGCTCGGCCAACGTCGACTACTACACCACCTTCGACAACTTCCAGGTCGGCGTGCTGCAGGCCGGCACCATCGTCGACAAGCTGGGCCTGAAGGCCGGCAAGGGCCCGTTCAACATCGAGCTGTTCGGCGGCTCGCCCGACGACAACAACGCCTTCTTCTTCTACAACGGCGCGATGTCGGTGCTGGATCCGTACATCAAGAGCGGCAAGCTGGTCGTGCGCTCCAAGCAGATGGGCATGGACAAGGTCGGCACGCTGCGCTGGGACGGCGCCGTCGCCCAGGCCCGCATGGACAACCTGCTGTCCGCCTTCTACGGCAACGCCCGCGTGGACGCGGTGCTGAGCCCGTACGACGGCCTGTCCATCGGCATCCTGTCCTCGCTCAAGGGCGTGGGCTACGGCACGCCGAAGCAGCCCTTCCCGGTCGTCTCCGGCCAGGATGCGGAAGTGGCCTCGGTCAAGTCCATGCTGCGCAACGAGCAGTACTCGACGATCTTCAAGGACACGCGTGAGCTGGCCAAGGTCACGGCCAACATGATCGACGCGATCCTGTCCGGCAAGCAGCCCGAGATCAACGACACCAAGACCTATGACAATGGCAAGAAGGTCGTCCCGTCCTACCTGCTGAAGCCGGTCGCCGTGACGCTGGAGAACTGGAAGCCGGTGCTGATCGGCAGCGGCTACTACAAGGAAGAGCAGTTCAAGTAATCGGCCCCTGGGGCGGGCGCGGCCGTGGGGCTGCGCCCGCCTTCTTGCCTTTCGAGAGCAGTTATCGATGAGCATTCTTGAGATGCGCGGCATCACCAAGCGCTTCCCCGGCGTGGTGGCGCTGTCCGATGTCAACCTCGCCGTGCGCGCCGGCGAGATCCACGCGATCTGCGGGGAGAACGGCGCCGGCAAGTCCACGCTGATGAAGGTGCTGAGCGGCGTCTACCCGCATGGCGACTACGAAGGCGCCATCCATTTCGAAGGTGGCGAGCGCCACTTCAAGGGCATCCACGACAGCGAGGAAGCCGGCATCATCATCATCCACCAGGAGCTGGCCCTGGTGCCGCTGCTGTCCATCGCCGAGAACATCTTCCTCGGCAACGAGCCCGCCAACGCTTTGGGCGTGATCGACTGGTTCGCCGCCTACGCGAAGACGCAGGAGCTGCTGAAGAAGGTCGGCCTCAACGAGAAGCCCGGCACGCTGATCACCGACATCGGCGTCGGCAAGCAGCAGTTGGTGGAGATCGCCAAGGCCCTGTCCAAGAAGGTCAAGCTGCTGATCCTGGACGAGCCCACCGCCAGCCTCAACGAGACCGACAGCGACAAGCTGCTGAACCTGCTGATGGGCCTGCGCGAGCAGGGCATCACCTGCATCATCATCTCGCACAAGCTGAACGAGATTTCCAAGGTTGCGGATTCCATCACAGTCATCCGCGACGGCTCCACCGTGCGCAGCTTCGACTGCCGCACCGAGACGATCAGCGAGGACCAGATCATCCAGGCCATGGTCGGCCGCGAGATGGCCGACCGCTATCCGAAGCGCGACGAGAACCGAAAGGTCGGCGAGACCGTCTTCGAGATCCGCGACTGGAAGGTCTACCACCCCGAGCACACCGACCGCCTGTTCATCAAGGGCGTCAACCTGCACGCGAAGCGCGGGGAGATCGTCGGCATCTCCGGCCTGATGGGCGCCGGCCGCACCGAGCTGGCGATGAGCATCTTCGGCCGCTCCTGGGGCCGCAAGATCACCGGCGAGGTGCTGATCGACGGCAAGCCGGCCGACGTGTCGACGATCCAGAAGGCCGTCGACCTGGGCCTGGCCTACGTCACCGAGGACCGCAAGGGCTACGGTCTGGTGCTCGGCAACGACATCCGGGCCAACAGCACGCTGGCGAATCTCGAAGGCGTGTCCAGCGCCGGCGTGATCGACGAGGGCAAGGAGTTTTCCGTCGCCACGGCCTTCCGCGGCAAGCTGCGCATCCGCTGCTCCAGCGTCAACCAGCAGGTGGTCAACCTCTCCGGCGGCAACCAGCAGAAGGTGGTGCTGGCCAAGTGGCTGTTCGCCAACCCGGAGGTGCTGATCCTCGATGAGCCCACGCGCGGCATCGACGTCGGCGCCAAGTTCGAGATCTACAGCCTGATGGCCGAGCTGGCCGCATCGGGCAAGTGCGTCGTGATGATCTCGTCGGAGATGCCCGAGCTGCTGGGCATGTGCGACCGGATCTACGTGATGAACGAAGGCCGCTTCGTCGGCGAATTCACTGGCGCGGAAGCGTCACAAGAGAAGATCATGCGTTCCATCGTTACTGCGGGAGGCCAATGATGGCTGCCGTTCCCACCCCATCGTCCCCGGCCGCCGCGCCCAAGGCCTCCACCGCCAGCTTCCTGAAGAGCAATCTGCGCGACTACGGCATGCTGCTGTCGCTGGTCGTCATCATGGCCTTCTTCTGGTGGATGACCGACGGCACGCTGATGCAGCCGCTGAACCTCACCAACCTGGTCCTGCAGAACAGCTACATCGTCATCATGGCGCTGGGCATGCTGCTGGTGATCGTGGCGGGCCACATCGACCTCTCGGTCGGCTCGCTGGTCGGCTTCATCGGTGCGCTGGCCGCGGTGCTGATGGTCGAATACAACTGGCACTTCGTGCCGGCGGTGCTGGTGTGCCTGCTGGCCGGCGCGGTCATCGGCGCGATCCAGGGCTACTTCGTCGCCTTCTTCAGCATCCCCTCCTTCATCGTCACGCTGGCTGGCATGCTGGTGTTCCGCGGGCTCAACCTGGCGCTGCTGCAGGGCCAGTCGGTCGGGCCCTTCGACCCGACCTTCCAGCTGCTCAGCTCCGGCTTCATCCCCGACCCGCTGGCCGGCGAGACCCTGCGCACCACCTCGCTGCTGGTGGGCGTGGTCGTCGCGGTGCTGCTCTTCGTCGCGCGGCTGCGCGAGCGGGCCAACCAGTTCCGCCACGGCATGGACACCGAGCCGCCGGCGATCTTCTTCGGCAAGAACCTGTTCTTCAGCGCGCTGATCATCGCCCTGTGCTGGAAGATGTCGCAGTACAAGGGCCTGCCCAACGTGATGGTCGTGATGACGCTCTTGATGCTGTTCTACGACTTCGTCACCACCCGCACCACGATCGGCCGCCGCATCTACGCGCTGGGCGGCAACGAGAAGGCCGCGCGCCTCTCGGGCGTGAAGACCAAGTGGCTGAGCTTCTACACCTTCGTCAACATGGGCGTGCTGGCTGCGGTGGCCGGCATGGTGTTCGCCGCGCGGCTGAACACCGCGACGCCCAAGGCCGGCGTCGGCTTCGAACTGGACGTGATCGCCGCCTGCTTCATCGGCGGCGCCTCGGCCACCGGCGGCGTGGGCAAGGTGATGGGCGCGGTGATCGGCGCCTTCATCATGGGCGTGATGAACAATGGCATGTCCATCATGGGCATCGGCATCGACTACCAGCAGGTCATCAAGGGTCTCGTCCTTCTGGCCGCCGTCTTCTTCGACGTCTACAACAAGAACAAGTCTTGAAGTGATGCTGTCACGCGCCCCTTGCGCCCGCCAAAACTCCGTTCGGGCTGAGGTATCGAAGCCCTGTGCCGAGCGCGGCGTGCGCGAGGGTCTTGCACGGGCCCCACTTCGACAAGCTCAGGACAGGCTTCGATACCTCAGGGCGAACGAACATTGCTTAGGACTGGACGCCTGACTTGAACAACACCGGCCACCGCGACTACCGCCAGCCCCCCGAACGCAAGAGCCAGCATGCACGCATCGTGCATGACCTGGGCATGCGCATCGTGGCCGGCGAGGAGTTCAAGCCCGGTGACCGGTTGCCGGCCGAAGCCACGCTGCTGACCGAGTACGAGGTGAGCAGGCCCGTGCTGCGCGAAGCGGTGCGGGTGCTGGTGGCCAAGGGCCTGGTGCTCTCGCGCCAGCGCGCCGGCGCCACCGTGCGGCCGCGCAGCGACTGGCACCTGCTGGACCCGGACGTCCTCTACTGGCTGATCCAGAGCAAGCCGCAGGCGGAGTTCGTCAACACGCTGATGATGGTGCGCCGCGTGTTCGAGCCGGCCGCCGCCGCGCTGGCCGCGCGGGTCGCCACCGACGAGGCGCTGGCGAGCGTCAAGGAAGCCTACGACGGCATGGAGGCGGCCACCACCGCCGACGAGATCCTCGAGCCCGACCTCGCCTTCCACCGCCGCATCGCCGAGGCCACCGGCAACGACCTGCTGGCCTACATCGGCAATATGCTGAGCCTGGCGCTGCGCGAGTCGATCAAGCTCAGCAGCAAGCACGCCAACACCCACGCGCTCTCGCTGCCCCGCCACAAGGCCATCCTCACCGCGCTGCTGAACCGCGACCCGCTGGGCGCCCAGCAGGCGACGCTGGTCCAGCTGAAGGAGACCGGCATCGACATCAGCGAGGTGCTGGAAGAGTCAGGGCTGGGGTCGCTGGAATAGCGGCCCCGCCCGCATCACCCGCCGCTCAGGCGGCGACCCAGTTGCCGACCTCGGTCTTGCGCGCCGTCAGCATCCCCTCGAAGCGCTGCTTGACCTTGGACATCTCCTCGCTGAACGAGCGGTCCTCCGCCAGGCGCGGCACATAGCGCACCAGCGCCTTGCCGGCGTCGTCGCAGGCCTTCAGGCAGTCGGCCTTCTTCTGCGCGCTCAAGGTCGACGGCACGGCCTTGGCCTCGGTGCTGGCGGCCACGTAGACCTCCTCCAGCACGATCAGCCCGTTCTCGAAGGAGCGGGTGTCCTCGTCGGCCAGGCCGCCCTTGGTGACGCCCAGCGACTTGATGGTGATCCAGCTCGCCGCGGTCAGCTCCATCTTGGCCGGCGCCCAGACGGCCGCGGGGCCGTCGATCTTGCGGCCGGTGACGACGTTGTCGTCCGGCATGCGCGCCTCCAGGTACTTGACCACCTTGTCGAGGTTGGCGTCCGGGTCCTTGAGCACCTCGGGCGTGATGTCGCAGGCGCCCATGAAGTCCTGCACCAGGGCGTCCTTCTTGATCAGCGCGCCCCAGGCCACCGCGTACTTGGCCAGCGTCGGGTTCTCGCGCACGGCGATCAGGCCCAGGCGGCGGTTCTCGGGGCGCGACAGCGCCACCTCGTAGGTGCTCCAGGCCTTCTCCAGGTCATAGCGCTTGTTGGCCTCGTAGACCACCGCCTCCGCGGCCTGCGCGATGCCGGCCGAGGCCGAGACGATCACGCCCGCCGGCGCCGCCACCACGCCCGCCACCTGCATGATCGCGCCGATCATCTTGGCCGCCTCGAAGGCCGCGTTGGCGTAGTAGTGGGCCTGCTGGACCCGGCCGTTGTGGATGAACTGCGAGACCGCCGGCGAGAAGGCGCTGGCGGCGTTGTAAAGGCCCTCGCGCTTCTCCACGAAGTTGATCGTATCGACCGTGCGCTTGCCGGCCTCGTAGAGGTTGCGAGCCACCTTCAGCGCGCTGCCGACGATGGCCAGCGGCGCGATGAAGTTGGCCGCCGTGTCGATGCCCAGGCCCACCAGCGTGGCACCCCACTTGAGCAGTTTCTGGTCGGCCTCCAGCCGGGCGATCTTGCGCTCCAGCATGCCGGCGAAGATGGCCGGGTCGTCGCTGGCCGCCGCCTGGCAGACCGCGCAGACCCACACGCCGCCGGACCCCTGCACCCAGTCGGCCTCGTGGTCCGGCTTGTCCTTCCTGTGCTTGACCTTCAGCTCGTCGGGCACGGCCTCGGCTTCCTCGTCGCGGTTGAACTCGGCCTCCATCGCATCGGCCGCCTTGCCCTGGGCCCTGGTGCGCGCCGCCTCGCTGGCGAACAGCGCCTGCACGGCCGGCGTCACGCCCGCCGTCACCGCCGCCGTGGCGGCCGCCTGGAACAGGCCCACTGCCGCCTCGTAGCGCTCTTCCTCCAGTGCCTTCAGCACGGCGTCGGCGGCCGGCTGCGTCTGCAGCGCGGTGTCGATGCGGTCGGCCGCGGCGTTCAGCTTGGCCAGGCTGTCGCCGGTCTCCGGGTCGAGCTTGACCAGCGCCGCGCGGCAGGCCCGGCCCAGCTCCGTGGCGATGGCGCGCACCGCTGCCTCGTCCATGGCTTCCAGCTTCAGCTGCGCCTCGATCGCCTTGCGGCCGACCACGGCGCCGAAGGTCGAGGACACCTGCATGCCCAGCGCCGCCACCGCGAAGGGCACGCCGATCGCGGAGGCCGCGCCGCCGGCGATGCCCTGGGCCAGCTGCGGCGCCAGCTTGATGCGGCCGGGCGGCGGCGTCTCTTCACCGCCGGTCACCTTTTCGTAGACATCCTTGCCGCCCTCGTAGGCCACGTCGGTGGTGAAGGTGAGCGCCTGGCCGGCGAAGGCCATGCGCTGGTTGGCGATGTCCAGCGGCGAGCCGGCCAGGTTCTTGTGGATGGTCTTGATGTTCTCGGCCGGACTCCAGCTGGTGTGGCTGGACGAGCCGTCCTTGTCCAGCCGAGCGCCCTCGATCTGCGCGCCGCTCATGCCCACGGTGAAGAGGCCGGTGCCGATCGACTTGGCCAGGCCGAAGTTCTCGTCGAACAGGCGCTTGGCCGTGCCCTTCTCGTCGCGCTTGACCCGCTCGCCGTAGGCGTCGAAGCTGCCCTTGAGCATCTCCTTGGTGCGGCTGAACTTGTCGGGGATGGCGGTCTCCGGGATCAGGCCGCGGCGCTTGAGCGGGTCGTAGATCTCGGAGGCGATCTCCTCCTTGCCGAACAGCGGCACCTGGTTCGGCTTGTCCGAGGTGCGCCGGCCGTCCTTGTCGGTCGGGTAGACGAGGTTGCCGTCCTTGTCCAGCTCGTCGCCCATCTGCTGTTCCATCTCCATCGCCAGCTGGGAGACGCGGCGCTGCGCCGCCAGCTGCTTCTGGAACTGCTCCTGGGTGCCGGTCTTCGGATCCCACTCCTCCATCTGGCCGTCCACGCCGGCCAGGCGGTAGCCGAGGGCCTGGTCGTCGATGTCGGCTTCCTTGTCCTGGCGGTGCTTGACGTAGTCCAGGCCCTTGAGCTTCTCGCCCTTCTCGTTGACCAGGGTCTGGTCGGAGCCGTCGAAGATCTGCTGGCTGTGTTCCTCGCGGTCGGAGGCCAGCTTGGCCACCAGCGCATGCTTGAGCTGCTGGCGGGTGTCGAGATTCTTCTGGGCCGCCAGCGCCGCGTCGAGCTTGGTCAGCCAGTCCTTCTGCAGGTCGTTCATCATTCTTGTCTTGTTCTATGCGAGGTTCAGCTGGCCAGCAGCGCGCCCATATACCCGTTCAGCGCCACGCGCAGCGGGCCGATGGCGACCGGGGCAAAGGGGTTCTCGGCCGCGGCCTTGAGGATGCGGTGCTCGTCGAGCAGCGCCAGGTAGCGGCGCAGCTGCACGATGGCGTGCTCCTTCAGCTCACGGCGGTCGCCCTGGCGGTCCACGTTCTCGGGCTTCACGCTGAGCGTCTCGGCCGCCTGCCCGAAGGTGCCGGCATTGAACAGCGTGCCCAGCGGCTCCAGCACGTCCAGCGCCTTCTTGGTCGTCTCGGGCGTGTAGCCCGGGTCGCCGGCGCAGGCGTCGGCCACCGCCTTCTTCAGCTCGCCCACCTGCTTGAGGTAGGCGCTGACGGCGCTCTGCCAGCTCTCGTTGCACTTGAGCAGCGCCTTGCGCGAGGTGCTCGCCACCGAGAAGGGGTTCTCGATGAAGGAGCGGGCCGCCGACTGCGCCAGGCGCAGCTGCTCGTTGGCCAGCGCGTAGGCGCCGGCCTCGGCCTGCTTGGCGGCGGCGCTGCGCAGCTCGGCGACCTGGCCGTACAGCGAGGCGTTGCGCTCGCCGGAATCCACGCCGTCGTAGACGCCCTTGGCCTCGCGCGACAGGCCCTTGTCGAACACGTCCAGCGCGGCCTCGAACTCGACCTTGTCCTGCGCCGCCGCCAGCTTGTTCTTCTGGACGGTGGCTTCCATCTTGTCGCGCTTGTCCGCGTTCTTGGCGGACTCGATCAGCAGCGCGATCGTCCGCAGCTCCAGCTCGGAGCTGTTGGCATCGCCCTTGCCGGCCTTCTCGGCCGCCTCGATGCGGCCGTTCAGGCTGGCGAACAGCCCCGGCGCGTCGGTCTTGATCGCCTGCAGCGCCTGCTTCGCCTCGGTGGCCTTGGCGCCCAGGCCCTCGTAGCGGGTCTTGGCCTCGGCGGCGGCCGCCGTCAGCTCGCGCAGCCTGGTTTCCAGGCGGGTCAGCTCGGCCACGCCCTCGTCCGGCGACAGGGTCTTGAGCTTGCCCGGCAGCACCTTCTTCACCTCCGTCTCCAGCGCGGCATGGGCCAGCGGCTGGAAGGCGGCGAGGTCCTTGGCCTCCAGCGCCTTCGCCAGCGCCTCCTGGCGCTCCTTGATGCGCTTGTAGTTGGCGCCGTCGGGCTTGCCGAACTCGGCGACGATGCCGTCCATCTTCAGCTTGAAGGCGTCCAGCTGCAGGATGCCGGCGTTCATCAGCGTGATCACGGTGCTGCAGGCCATGCCGTTGATGCCGGTCAGCTCGTCGGCCAGGCCGTTGAAGAAGGCCTCGTTGTCCTTGTTGGCCTTGCGCAGCGTGTCGATCTGGCCGGTCAGCAGCGTCACCTTGCGCGAGACCTCCTGGCGGCGCGAGTTCAGCGCCCTCTCCATGAAGCCGCGCTTGTTGTCGGCATCGCCCTTGAGCTTGACCATGCGCGGCGTCTCGAACTCGCCGTTGGCCACCATCGCCTCGTACTGCTCGCGCAGCGAGGCGATCGTCGGCGAGGCCGACATCACCGGATCGCTCGGCGGCGCGCCGAAATCCTTCAGGTAGTCGATGGCCAGCTTGGTGGCCTTGCGCGCTTCCTCGAAGGCCGGCTGGCGGTCCGCCTTGACCTTGTCGGCGCGGCTCCTGCTCAGCTCGTCCGGCGTGCTCTTGATCCTGGTGATGCGGGTGTGCAGCGTCTTCAGCAGGCCGTCCAGGCGCAGCGCCTCGGCGCGGACGTCGCCCAGCATCGCCTCGCGCTGGTCTATCGGCAGGTCCTTGTTGCCCAGCGCCGCGGTGGCCTTGCGCCATTGCGCCATCACCTGGTCCAGCTCGGCCTGCAGCGGCGCCGCGTGGCCGCCGTCGGAGGTGAGCGACAGCAGCGAGGACTCGATCACGCCCTTGGACAGGAACAGCGGCGTCTCCGCCTTGGCCAGCTCGGCGCGCAGCAGCACCTCGCGGCCGGCGAATTCGGCGGTGACCGGCTTCTTGGCCTTGATCTCGCCCTGGGCCTTGGCCAGCGCCAGCAGGTTCTCGAGCACCTTCTGGTCCTTCACCAGCGCCACCAGCTCGGCGAAGCGATGGGCGGGCACCAGCGTCGAGCGGATGTCCATCGGGATCAGCACGTTCAGGTGGCGGGCCACCTCGCGCGCCGCGGCGGTGGCGGCGTTGTCCGGCAGGCCGGCCAGCTGGGCCACCAGCTTCTCGCCCTCGCTGATCTTCTTGTCCATGGCCAGCCATTCGGCGTACACCAGCTCCAGCGCGTTGTACTCGCGGTCGATGTCGGTCTTGAGCGCGGTCAGCACCGGCCTGGCGGCCTCGTACTGCTGGCTGCCCAGCAGCGCCACCGCGTTGTTGTAGCGCTGCTGCAGCGTGCCGAAGAGCGCCGCGGTGGCGGTGATCTTCAGCTTGGTCATCTTCGGCGAGAGGTCGTCGTACAGGCGCTGCGTCTCGGTCGAGGCCAGACCCAGCACGCGCACCCGCTCGGCCAGCTCGGTGGCGCGCAGGTCCAGCGCGTTGCGCACCTGCTCGCTCACCGCCGCCTTGCGCGACTCGGAGGCGGTGTCGATGCGCAGCAGCTCGTCGGTGATGCGCTTGCGGTCGGCCGCCACGCCGATCGCATCGCCGATGCCGGCCACCTGCTCGTAACCGGCGATGGCCTTGCGCAGCTTCACCAGGATGGCCTGCAGCGGCTTGTCGTCGCCGCCCTTGTCCATCTTCTGCGCGGCCTCGCGGCCGGCCTTCAGCGTGCGCGTCAGGCCCGCGAGGTGCTTGTAGGCCTCCTCGTAGTCGGGCTCGAAGCCGCGGGCGGTGTTGAGCAGGCCCTGCAGCAGCAGCAGTTGCGCCTTGGTGCCGGGCAGCGGCTTCAGCTCGTCGATGGCGGCCTGGATGCGCTCGCGCTTGTTGTCGTAGACCGGCTTGTGGCGCTTGGCCGCCAGCACGCGGTCACGCACCTGCGTCGTGGCGTTCGGATCGACGGCGCCGACGGCCAGCTGCATCTCCATCTGCAGCCGGTACAGGTCGGCCGAGACCATCTTGATCTCGGCCTTGCCGGCCTCCTTGCTGAGGCGCTTGGCATTGACGCGCTGCACCGTGCCGCGCGAGACGGCGCTGAGATCCTCGTAGCGATCGCGGAAGCCGGGGTAGACGCCGGTGAAGCTGGGCGCGTCCTTCTCCATCAGCTTGAGCAGCGCGACGACGCCGGAGGAGTTGGCCTCCAGCGCCTCCGGCCCTTCCTTCTTGCTCTTGAGCAGCAGCTTGCGCGCGTCGGTGTTCCACTGGGCGAGAACGGCGGTATCGGTCATGAAGGACTGTTATTCGTGTTGGAAGGGCTGCGCTCAGACCGGCGCCGGCATGGTGTCGCGGATGTTCTCGAGGGCGGCGCCCAAGGTCTGCTCGATGTTCACGGCCACGCCGTAGGGGTTGCTGTCCACGTGCTTGACCAGCGCATTGGCGCTCAGCTCGGCCAGGTAGGACGTGACCTGCGCCTTCAGCGCCTTGGTCACCGGCGAGGCCTTGTTCTCCGAGGTGTTCATCGCCTCGTCGACCATGGCCAGCAGGTCGTCGTTGAGCTCGCCCAGCGCCTCGGCCAGTTCGTCGGCCAGGTCCGCCTCGTCGGGCGACTGGCTCGGGATGGCCTTCTTCAGCGCGGCGATCTGGTCCTTCACCTTGCCGGCGGCGCTGCGGTAGTCGAGCAGGGTCTTGCGGTACTCGACCAGGCCCTCGTAGCCCGTGTCCTCGGACGGCTTGGCGGCGTCCAGCATGCCCTCCAGGCGCTTCAGCGCGTCCAGGGCCTTGGTGTACTCGCGTGCGGCGGCCTGGTCGCCGGCATAGCCGAAGACGGCGCGCAGCCGGGTGGCGTCAGCGGGGTTGCCCTTGAGCACGTCGAGGTAGCGCGCCTCGACCTCGGCCAGGCGGGCCTGCCACTGCAGCGCCTCGGGGCTGGTGTCGCCGCCGCCCTCCTCGCCTTCCTGCTCGCCGCCCTCGCTGCCGTCGAGCAGCTGCTCGGCCTGGTCCAGCAGCGCGTTGGCCTGGTCGAAGGTCTTGTTGCGCGCGGCCAGGCCGGCCTCGCCGATCTTGGCCTTGAGTTCGGCGGCAGCGGGGCCGGCGGCGGCGAGCGCTTCCTTCACGCGCGGCATCAGCGCGGCCAGGCGGGTGTTGAAGGCGGCGCCGCCATCAGCCGCGGGGGCGGCTGGCGCCGTTGCCGGTGCGGCGGCGACGTCCAGCAACTGCTCCACCTGGTCCAGCAAGGCGTTGGCGTGGTCGAAGGTCTTGTTGCGCGCGGCCAGCCCGGCCTCGCCGATCTTGGCCTTGAGGTCGCCGGCGGCCGGGCCGGCCGCGGCCAGCGCTTCCTTGACGCGCGGCATCAGCGCCGCCAGGCGGGTGTTGAAGGCAGCGCCGCCATCGGGGCCTGCCGCAGCCGCGGGCTGCAGCGGCGGCGCCTCGGGCACCTCGGCCGCAGCGGTGGCGGCGGCTTCGGGCGCCACCTCTTCCAGCATGCCCTCCAGCGCCTCGCCGTCCTCGTCGATGTCGTCCGGGTCCTCGCCGCGCACGCGCACCTTCAGGCGCAGGCCCACCTGCGCGAGCAGCGCGGCCTTGAGCTTCTTGGCCAGGCCGGCCGCCTGGGTCTGCAACACGAAGGTATGCGCGTTGGCTTCCCAGATGCACTCGCCCACCGCGTACTTCACGCCGCCGGTGGCGCCCAGGAAGTCCTGCATCAGCTTGCGCCTGGCCGGCGAGATGCTGCGCTTGGAGAGCATCACCGCCGTGTCCTTGCCGGCCAGCGCCACCAGCGCCTGCATCGGCTCGCCCTTCTGCACCATCTTCACCAGCGGCAGCAGCTTGCTGGTCAGCAGGGCCGGGGATTCCTCGTCCTCCTCGCCGGCGCTCTCGTTCTCCTTGGCCGCCTTGCGGGCGTCGGCCTCGGCCGACTTGCGCTCCTTGGCGAGCGACTTGTCCGCGTCATCGAGATAGGACGCGACTTCCTTGTCGCCCTTGGCCGCCTTGCGCAGGATGTCGGCCTGCTTCTCCACCTCGGCCAGCGCGGCCAGCCGGGCCTCGGCGTCCTTCGCCCCGTCCAGCGCCCCGAAGGCCTTGAGGAGGGCGGCGTCCTTGAGGCCACGGCCCTTGGAGAACTTCTTCCATTCCGCTTCGCTCAGATTCTTCTCGCTCATGGCACACCCCTCCACCGTTGCACGACGCCCCGGTTCCGGGGGGCGAGCATAACGGCGTTGTTCAGCTGACTGAAGTGGCAGCTACCCCAGTGGCCGCTTGAGTAACTCGTTAGCTGCACGGCGGTCACAGGCCTGCAATTTTGTGAAGCGGCCTGCGCCACGGCAGCACGCCAGGACCCATACTTCCGACGATTCCAAGAGAGACAAGAACACGCCGCCACGCAGCCCTGCAGCCGGGCCGCGGGCGACCAGCGCCGCACCGCTCCCGCATGCAAACAGCAAGGTCCCCATCGGCTGCCCGTGCAGCCGCCCTCGCGCTGGTCGGCCTGGCGCTGTTCCTGCTGCTCGGCTCCCTGCTGCCCTGGCAGGCGCTGGGGCTGCGCCAGCCGATCCGGCCGACGGTGGGCCTGCTCAATCCGCTCGGGCTGATCGGCCTCGCACTGTGCCTGGTCGGCGCCGCGGGGCGCTCCTCCGAGACGCCGGCGCCGCGCGCCGAGCGCGTCGTCGTGCTGCTGCTGTTCGCGCTGCCGGCGCTGCAGCTGCTGCAGACGCTGAGCGGCCTGAACCTCGGCGTCGACCTCCAGAACCCGCTGCTGCCGCACCGCGACCCGCAGCCGGGCGCGGGGCGCATCTCGCCGAACGCCGCCGTGGCCTACATGCTCAGCGCCACCGCGCTGTGGCAGCTGGGCCGGCCGCGCGCACGGCGCCGCACGCGGCTGTACCTCGCCGCCACCGCCGCGGTGGCGCTGATCGGCCTGGCCGGGCTGGCCGGCTACTTCCTGGGGCTGGAGACGCTGTACCGGCTGCCGCGCTTCAACCGCATGCTGCCGCCCACGGCGGCGGCCTTCGTCGTCACCGCCTTCGGCCTGTGGTCGCTGCACGAGGCCGGCGAGCGCTTCGACCCGCGCGAGGCGCCGCGGCGCATCCGCCGCCGCACCCGCGCCGTCGTGCTGCTGCTGACGCTGACCGCTGGCGTCGCCGGCTTCGGCCTGATGCGCGACACCGTCGAGGACCAGATCGCCAAGGACCTGGAACGCGAGGCCGCGGACTCCGCGCTGGCGCTGGACCAGGCCCTCGGGGCCAGCCTGGAGTTCCCGGCGCTGCTGAGCTACGGCCTGCCCCTGGCCACGCAGTTCGAGCACCTGCAGCGCGAGCCCGCCGACGGCGCCGCGCGCGCCGCCCTGCAGGCCGCGGCCGAGGGCTTCGGCCGGGCCGGGCTGTCCAGCGTGGTCCTGCTGGACAACGAGGGCCGCACGCTGGCCGCCACCGGCCGCGCGCTGCGCGGCAGCGCCGAGCTGGAGCAGCCGCTGGCCGTCACGGGCGATGCCGGCGACGCGGTGCTGGCCTGGGACGGCCAGCACTACCTGATGCTGCGCGAGCTGGCGGTGAAAGACACCGCGGGCCGGCCGGTCGGCCGCCTGCGCAGCGAGCAGCCCCTGCCGCAGGTGGAGCGCCTGCTGCTGCAGCTGCGCCAGCGCGATGCCACCTCGGACGCCGTCATCTGCAGCACGCTCTCCCCGGCCGAGGCGGCCTGCGCAGCCACGCGCTGGCGCAAGCCCAGCTTCCGGCTCCCGCTGGTGGCCGGCAAGGGCCTGGCAGCCGAGGCGATCCTGCGCGGGCTGCGCGGCGAGCGCGGCTCGCTCTACGCCCGCGACCCGCGCGGCGAGGAGGTGGTGGCTGCCTATGCGCCGATCGGCAGCCGCGGCCTGGCGCTGGGCCTGAAGACCGACGTGGACACGCTCTACGAGCCGCTGCGCACGCGCATCGCCGCCTTCGTGGCGGCGATGGCGCTGGTCAGCGCGCTGGCGATCTTCGCGCTGCGCAAGCAGGTGCAGCCGCTGCTGGAGCGCCTGGCCGACAGCGAGCGCGAGCTCAAGGCCATCCTCGACGACCAGCAGGAGCTGATCTCGCTGTCGCGCGCCGACGGCACCCTGACCTACGTCAACCCCTCCTACGCCCGCGAGTGGGGCCTGACGCCGCCGCAGATGGTGGGCGCCAACCTCTATGACCACGTGGACGCGCCGGACCGCGAGCGGGTGCGCCAGCATGCCGCGCAGGTCTTCGCCACCGGCGTGCCGCACCGCATCGAGAACCGCATGCTGACCGGCGACGGTCGCTCCCGCTGGCTGGCCTGGACCAACAGCCTGCAGACCTCGCACGACGGCGAGGTGCTGCTGCACTCGGTCGGCCGCGACGTGACCGAGCGGCGCGCCGCAGAGCAGGCGCTGCGCCACCTGACCGACGTGATCGACGCCACCAGCGACTACGTGCTGCAGACCGACCATGAAGGCCGCATCCACTACATGAACCCCGCCGCCCGCGCGGTGCTGGGCCTGGCCCCCGACGAGTCGCTGGAGGGGCGCCTGTTCAGCGAGTTCAACACGCCGGAGACCAACGAGCAGCTGAGCCAGGTGATCCTGCCGCATGCCAACCAGCACGGCCTGTGGCTCGGCGAGACGGCCTTCCGCACGCACGACGGCCGCATCATCCCGGTAAGCCACATGGTGATCGCCCATCGCGACGAGCCCGGCCGCACGACCCGCTACTCCGGGATCATGCGCAACATCGCCGGCGAGCGCGCGGTGCAGCGCGAGCAGCAGCGGCAGGCGGCCACGCTGCGCTCGATCACCGAGGCGATCCCGGCCAGCGTCGGCGTGGTCGGCACCGACGGGCGGCTGCGCTTCGCCAACCGCCGCTTTGCCGAATGGGCGGGCTTCACGCCCGAAGCGGCGCTGGGCCGCCCGATCGAGGAACTGCTGGGCCCGGAGCACGGCCCCGCCAGCCGGCCCTGGATCGCGCGCGCACTGGCCGGCGAGGGCGTCTCCTTCCTGCGCCAGGACCGGCGCGGCGGGCAGACGCGGCACATGGCGGTCAGCTACATCCCGCTGTCCACCGCCACCGGCGAACTGGACGGCTTCGTCGGCGTCACCCAGGACGTGACGCGGCAGAAGGAGGAGGAGATCCGGCTGATCCGCCTGTCCCAGCGCGACCCGCTGACCGACGCGCTGAACCGTGCCGGCTTCGAGCAGTTCCTCGAGGCCATCGGCCAGGACGCGCCCACGCCGGTGGCCCTGCTCTATGTGGACCTGGACCACTTCAAGCCGGTCAATGATCGCCACGGCCATGCAGTGGGCGACCAGGTGCTGCGCCAGTTCGCCACCCGGATGGCCGCCACCGTCCGGCCGAGCGACGCCGTCGCCCGGCTCGGCGGCGACGAATTCGCGGTGGCCCTGGTGGGCGTGTCCGACATCGGCCAGGCCCGCGCGGTGGCGGACAAGATCCTGCATGCCGCCAGCCAGCCCTTCGAGATCGGCGCGCTGGCGCTGCAGGTGGGCGCCAGCATCGGCATCGCCACCGGCGGGGCGGCCGACTGGCGCGGGCTGGTGGAGCTGGCGGACGGACGGCTCTACGAGGCGAAGGCACGTGGCCGCGGGCGGCACGCGTGAGGGACGAAGAGGAAGGGGTCGAAGCCCTCAGCGGCCGGCCTTGCGCGAGCGCCCGAACGCGCCGACCCCCAGCAGCCCCGTCAGCCACAGCAGCGCGGACGCCGGCTCCGGTACGGCCGCCGCCACGGAGCTGATCGATATGTTGTCCACCGCCACGTCGTAGCTCAGGGCGCTGCCCGAGCGGGTGCCGGGAATCCGGAACGCGATCTCGTCCACGCCCGACAGCAGCTGGGCAAAGGTCAGGTCGCTCGCCATCGTCGGGTTGCCGCTCGCATCGACGGCGGTCCAGCCGTCAGGCAGCGTGGCCGAGCCCGTCGAGCTCAGCGTCACCGACAGGTTCTGCCAGCCGCTGCCCGCGGTGAGCGTGCCGAGCTTGAAGCTGACGAAGGAGGAGTCGAAGCCATCGGCCGGATGGTCGTAGTCGATCAGGTCGAGGTAGATGTCCTTGGGCACGGCCGCGCCCGTGGCGCCGACGGCCATGCGGATGGGATTCACGTCCAGGCTCAGGGTGACGGACTGCGCCTGCGTGTAGTCGCCGGTGAACAGGCTGCTGTCGGTGTAGTAGCGCAGGCCGACCTTCAGGAAGTCGTTGTAGACCGTATGCAGCGAGGGCGCGGAATTGCCCAGCGCGTTGTCCCAGGTCGTGGTCCCGGCGGCCGGAACGCCGACACGGCCGAACCACTCGTCCGTGCCGTCCGAGAAATCGACCAGCGTGGAATGGCCGGGCTTGATCGCCGCGGCGTTGAAGGAAAGCACCGCACCGGCAATGCCGGCCAGCAGATACGCAAGCTTCATGGAAACCTTCTCCGGGTTGTGACTGGGGAGGAAGGCTCGATGCTAGGAAGCCGCCCTTGCCGACGACTCACGGATGCCCAACCTGCGCACACCCCCCCCCGAGTTCGCGGGGCCGGGTCAACCCGGATTCAGCGAGATGCCCAGCACGTCCTCGCAGCGTTGCGCGGCGCGGCGGGCCTCCTCCTCGCGTCCCAGCGCGCGCAGGCAGCGGATCAGGGCCAGGTGCAGCGTCTCGGCCAGCAGGTCCTGCTCCAGGCTGGCTTCATACAGGCTCAAGGCCGCAGGCCAGTCCTGCATCGTCTCCAGATGCTGGCCGGCATCGCGCACCAGCCGTGCGAAACGCAGCGCCTGGCGCTCGCGGGCCTGCACCAGCCAGGGCTCCAGCACCGCATTGCCGAACAGCCTGCCCCGGTAGAGCCCGTTCATCTGCTGGAGCCGGGCCGGCAGGCCGGCCGCATCGGCATGCGGACGCAGCAGTTGCTGCAGCGAGGCGCAGCTGCGCTCGAACGCCGCCACGTCGCACCAGAGCAGGCGGGAATTCAGCGACAGCCTGCCGTTGCTCAGCTTGAGCGCCTGTTCGACGCCCAGCCACTTGCGCAGGCGCGAGAGCGTCATCTCGAACGAGGACTTGGGCGACGCCGCGTCCACGTCCGGCCACAGGAGCTCGACCAGCCGCGCCACGTCGACGGCGCTCTCCTCGTTGAACGCACCCAGGGCGACCAGCGCCTGCAGCAGCGCCAGCGGCTTGCGCTGCGCCTTGCCTTCGGCGCTCAGCAGCTCGCCCTGGCGCCAGACCGCGAAGCCGCCGAAAGCCTGGATGCGCAGCGGCCAGGGCCAGCTGGGCGGCGCATCCTCGGGCGCCGCCAGCTCGCACTTGCTGATGAAGCTGCGCACGAAGTCGGTCTCGATGCCGCGCTCCAGCGCCAGCACGCACAGGCGCGCGCTGAACTCCGGCAGGTGATCGAAGAAGTCATAGCTGCGCCGGCGGCGCAGGCCGGCCCACAGGGCCTCGATGCGCCGGGCGGCATCGGGCAGGCCGTCACGCACCGCCAGCCAGGCATCGATGCCCTGCAGCATGGCATCGAGCTCATGCGCATAGCCGGCGGGCGTGGCGCCCAGCATCTGCTGCAGGGTGGCGCGGGCGCCTTCGTGGTCTTCGCCGAGCAACTGGGCCAGCGCCTCGTTGACCGCATAGGGCCAGCGCATGGCGACGGGCATGCGGACCTCGATGCAGAGCCGGCCGGCGCGCGTGGCGTGATGCAGCGCCGAGGCGACCTCGCGGCGCATGAAGGCCAGCCGCGTCTTCTCCAGTTCGAGCAGCAGCAGCTCCCCCAGCTGGCTCGAATCGATCAGGGCTTCGGCGCGCTCGATCGCGGCGCGCGCCACCGGGATGTCGCCATGCGGCAAGGCGTTCTGGGCCTCGACGAGCACGGCCAGGAACTCCACGTCGCGCATGCGGTGCTGCCGGGCCAGCGCGAACATCTGCGTGAGCGCCTCGGCGGCCAGGTAGGGCTGCCTGCCGTAGTGCGCGCAGATGCGCCACATGTGCAGCCAGCGGGCCTGGCGATAGGGCGTGGCTGCCGGCTCGGCCATGCGCGGGCCAAGCACCGCGTGCACCCGCAGCGCCGGGTCGCGCAGGTTGCGCGGCTCGAAGTAGTAGATCAGCGTCCGCCCGGCAGCCAGGGTCAGGTTCACGTCCAGCCGCTGTTCGATCAGCGCCTGCAGCCGCGCAGCGTGGGCGTCGATCGACGGGTCGAGCGGGCGGCACAGCAGCAGCGCGAGAAGCAGCGCGTTCAGGACGAGCAGTTCCTCGCTCGCATCGAGTCCGGCCGCGCCGGCATCCAGGGCCTCGAGCAGTTCATCCAGGCCTTCCTCGAAGCGCTCGAAGCGCCGGAAGTGCTGGCCGGTGATCATCAGCCCGGCCATCGCCTGGCCGGCCAGGGCGCGATCACCGTCGCGACGGGCCAGGGCATGCAATTGCGCGAAATCCTCCCAGGCCTGCCATTCGCCGCGATGGGCCCGGTCCAGTGCGCGCTCGAGAAGGCGGCCCTGCGACGGCGCCTGCGGTCCACCATCGGCGCCCGCCGACCTGCTGTCGTCATCCAACGAAGAATCCACCGTCCCGACCATCCTGCTTGGCTGTGTGCGGATCGATCATATGGGGTCGAAGGACGCTTGCCCGCCTCGACGAGCGGCCACGAACTGCAGGCCGTACAGGAGCTTCAGGACGCGCCGCCCTCCACCATCGCCTCCCCCATCGCTTCGCACATCGCCTTCGCCGCGCGCCCCACCTCGCGCGTGTCGCGGTACGCGAACAGGCCGATCCCCACCGCGCCGGCCAGCGGCACGAAGCGCGCCACCGAGCGGCCCAGGGCCTTCTCCGCCAGGCGCGAGCCGACCGCGCGGCTGGCCTGCTTCAGCGCCAGCTGCGAGACCTTGCGCACGAGCCAGCGCTCGCCGCGGCGCACGGCGATGTCGCGAAAGGCCTGGGCCCCAGTGTGCTTGAACAGGCACCACAGCATGTGCTCGCGGCCCAGCGAGGCGGAGCGGCCGTAGACGGCAGCGATGTCGGCCACCATACGGGCCTGCAGGTCCCAGATCAGGGTCAGGTCGGGGATCACGGTGGCGAGGCCCCAGGGGCCGGGCGGGATGGCCAGGCTGGCCGAGATGGCCGCGGCGCGGCGGCAGGCCGCCTCGATGATCGCCTCGGCGCGCTGCGCCGGATGCTCGCTGGCCGGCAGCTCCGAGGCCGGCACGCGGCCTACCAGGCGCAGCACGGCGTCGGCCAACTGGTCCGACACCCGCTCGCGGATCGAGAGGCTGCGGCCCGGCGGGCCCTCTTCCTTCGATGCTTCGTACTTCATCATCGCCTCAGCTTACCGCGCCTGCCGTGCGCGGCGCCGGCGTCACGGTGTCAGCGTGTAGCGGGTGTAGTAGCGGCGGCCGGCGCTGTCCTGCGCGCCGAGCCAGAGCTCGTAGCTGGTCGGCACGAAGCTCGACCCCAGCGCCAGCGCCGGCAGCGCGAAGCTGGTCGTGGGCGGCAGCGGCACGGCGCTGTCGGTCACCAGCGGGTTGCTCTGGCCGTCGCTCAGCACGGTGCGCAGGCTGATCAGGCGCATGTCGGGGTTGGCGGCGGCCCAGGCGGTCCAGGCCAGGCTGCGGCCCGCCAGGATCTCGCTGGCGCGCAGCGGCGCGGTGCTGGTCAGGCCGTCGAGCGTCGGGAAGCGCGTGCTCGCCGGCGAAGCCAGCACCTCGGCGCGCAGGTAGACGTTGCGCGTCTGCGCGGCGGTGGCGCCACTGGGCGTGAAGGTGGCCACGTACTTGGCGCCGGCCGTCATGTCGGCGCTGCCCAGCCAGCTCACCGCGGCCTGCTGCAGCGCCGTGTCGCCGATGCCGCCGGTGGGCACCAGCAGCGTGGCGCCCGGCGTGCTGGAGATGCACATCAGCGCCTGCGTGCAGTAGGCAAAGGCAATGCCGTAGCCGCCGGGCGTCTGCACGGTGGCGGTGGAGAGCAGCTGGGCGCCGGCGGCGTCCTGCGCCTGCATCTCGATCTGCACGCCGGTGCCGGGGTTCGGCGAGATCGCCGTGCTGGCGCTGCCGTCGGCATTGAGCGCGCGGAAGGCCAGCGGGTAGGCGGCGATGCCCAGGGCCCGGCCGTTGCCGATCAGGTTCCACTTGCTGCCGGTGGTGGAGCTCTTGTTGTAGCTGACCGCGTCGGCAAAGAGGTCCACCACGGCGCCGCCGGTGTCGGTCACCAGCGCAGAGACCTGTACCCGGTTGCACAGGCCGCCGGTGACGGTGGCGTCCGCGCAGCCCGTCAGCTGGAAGCGGCCGAGCTGCCAGTTCTTGGCGGCATAGCCCTGCAGCTTCGCGGCAACGACGCTCTTGCCGCCGCCGTCATTGGTGTCGTACACGCTCAGCAGCGTCGAGGCGGTCACGGTGGCCAGGCTCGGGGCCTGGGCGATCAGCTGGTTCAGCGCCACGCTCAGGTCGTCCAGGGACGCCAGGTTGGCCAGCGTGCCGGTGGGGCTGGTGGTGGCCTTCAGCGTCGAGGTGATGGCGCTGGCGGGCGTGCCGCCGGTGGTCTTCAGCAGTTCCGTCTGCGCGGTGGGCAGGTCCAGCAGCACTTCGGGCGCCGTCGCGGGCAGCAGCTTGTTGCCCATGCGCAGCTGGGCGTTGCCGTTGGCGGCGTTCGTGCCCAGGCCCGTGCGCACGCTCTCGATCAGCAGGTCCTGCGCGCCCTTGTTGGCGGCGAAGCTGGCGTCGCCCAGCAGGTCCAGCGTGGCCGAGTTGCTGACCTTGAGGTCGGTCAGCTGGGTCTTGACCAGGGTCTTCAGGAAGGTCGCGGCGGCGGCCGCGGCATTGCCGAGCTTGGTGAGCGAGGCGCTGCTGCTGGAGGCCGCGGCGAAGACCGGCGCCGGGTCGGCGCCCAGGCTCATCGCGACGACGGCATTGCTCAGCGGCGTCACGTTGGCCACCATCGCGGCGCTGGCCGCGCTCATCGCCGGCACGGCGGAGTGCAGCACCTGCGGCGTGCCCGAGGCGTCCATGCCGCGGGCCTGCACCATCAAGGGCACGGTCGGCGTCTTCGTGGTGAGCGTCAGGCTGTAGGAGCCGTCCACTGCGTGGCTGGTAGCCGTGCCGACCACCTGGCCCTTGCCGTCGACGACGCTGATCGTGGCGCGGGTCAGCGGCGCGCCGGCGGCGGCCACGCCGGCGAGCGTGGGTGCGGCGGCATAGCTGACCGCGCTGCCCGGTGCCACCGGCGTGGGGTCGGGCGTGCTGCTGCCGCCGCCATCGCTGCTGCTGTCGCCACCGCCCGAGCCGCAGGCGGCGAGGGACGAAGCCACCAGGGCGGCAAGCAGGAATCGGGACAGTGGGCGGTGATGCATGGACGGCAGGACGGAGCTGGGCGAGCGCCCACTCTAGCCGCCCGGCCCGGCCACCGGTCCGCCGAATAACGCGTTATTTCCCCGCAGTCCCGGCGCCGATGACGACCCAGGAGGTCTCCAGCCAGTTGTCCGCCCGGTGCACCACCGACACGCCGCGGCGCACCGCCCAGGGAATCATCTGCCGGTGCAGCGGGATCACGTTGACCTGCTGCCGGTACTCGGCCAGCGCCGCCTTGACCAGCTCGGCCCGCTTCGCCGGATCCTGCTCGACGCTGGAGCGGGCGGCCAGCGCGTCGAAGGCGTCGTTGCGCACGTTGCCGTAGTTGTAGTAGCCGACGCCGCGCTCGCCGCGGTTGCGGAACACCGGCGTGAGGATCACCTCGGGGTCGGTGATGTTGCCGCCCCAGCCGAACATGTAGAGGCTGGTGTCCATCTTCTCGACCTTGGGGAAGTACAGCGCCCGCGGCAGCGCCGACACCCGCACCTTGATCTTCAGCTGCGCCCACATCGCCGCGAGCGCCTTGCAGATCGCCTCGTCGTTGATGTAGCGGTTGTTGGGGCAGTCCAGCGTGACCTCGAAGCCCTCGGCGTAGCCGGCCTCGGCCATCTGGCGGCGGGCGGCGGCGATGTCGTAGGGCAGGCGCGTCTCCAGCGTGGCGTCGCCGAAGGCACCGGCGATCGTGGGCGTCAGGCCGCCGGTGGGTACGGCGAGGCCGTTCATCACCTTGCTCCGCAGCGCCTCGATGTCGATGGCCTGGTACATCGCGCGGCGCACGCGCAGGTCCTTGAAGGGATTTCGGTCGCCGGGAACCTTGCCATAGAGCAACTTGTCGCGCCCCTGGTCCAGGCCGATGAAGACCAGGCGGTTCTCCGGCCCCTCGATCACCTGGACGCCCGGCGTGGCGCGCAGGCGCGGCACGTCGCGCGGCGACGGGTCGAGGACGAAATCGATCTCGCCGGAGACCAGCGCCGCGAGCCGGGTCGCGTCGTTGGCGATCGGCGTGAACACGACCTCCTGGACGTTGCCCTCGAACCTGTTCCACCATGCCGGATTGCGTTTCAGCACGGTCTTGATGTCCGGCGCGCGGCTCACCAGCATGTAGGGCCCGGTGCCGTTGGCATGCAGGGCAGCGTAGGTCTCCTCCTTGCTGGTGTAGTCCAGCGCGCGGGTGGCGCCGTGGGCCTCGCACCAGCGCCGGCTCATCATGTGCACCGTGTCCAGCTGCTGCAGGAAGATCGGCGTGAAGCGCTCCAGCTGGAACTCCACCGTCAGCTCGTCGACCTTGCGCGGCGTACCCAGCGCGTTGGCGTAGGGACTGACCTGGGAGGTCGGCCCCTGCGCGCGCTTGACCGAGAAGACCACGTCGTCGGCAGTGAAGGGCGTGCCGTCGTGGAACTTCACGCCGGGCCGCAGCTTGAAGCGCCACAGCAGCGGGGAGACCTGGGTCCATTCGGTGGCCAGGCCGGGCACGACGTTCAGCTGCCGGTCGCGGCGGGTCAGCTTCTCGTAGATCTGGCCGTTCACCGCATTGGTCAGGCTCTCGTTCTGCGAGTGCGGGTCCATGGTCTGCGGATCGCCCTGGGCGGCCCAGCGCAAGACCTGACCCTGTGCGGTGATGCAGGCGAAGGACAGCAGCAGGAGGCCGGCCAGGCGCCTCACAGATTGGGAGACCGCCAGAAGCGGTCCAGGTCGGTGAAGCCCCAATCGCGCGGGTTCTCGCGGCCGAGGATGCGATCGGCCATGTCCGGGCGGGACAGGTCCACCAGTTCCACAGGCACAGGCTGGCGCGAGCGCGCCGAGAAGAACACCCGCACCAGCGGCGTCACCAGGCTGGCCTGGTTCTGGTCCACCACCACCGCCAGGCGCTGCGACTGCAGCTTCACCAGCGTGCCCACCGGGTAGATGCCCACGCTCTTGACGAAGGCCTGGAACACGGCCGGGTCGAAGTGGCCCTTCCACTGCGCCATGCGGTGGATGGAGCCGGCCGGATCCCAGGCGCTCTTGTAGGGCCGGGTCGAGGTGATCGCGTCGTAGACGTCGCAGACGGCGCCCATGCGCGCCAGCAGGCTGATCTGATCGCCGGCCAGGCGGCCGGGATAGCCGCTGCCGTCCATCTTCTCGTGGTGGCGCAGGCACACCTCCAGCGCGGCGGCCGGCGCATTGCCGCCTTCCACCAGCGCATCGTGGCCGCGCTGCGGGTGCAGGCGCACCAGGTCGAACTCGGCGTCGCTGAGCGCGCCGGGCTTGTTCAGCACCTCCACCGGCACCAGCATCTTGCCCACGTCGTGCAGCAGGCCGCCGATGCCGGCCTCGCGCACCGCGTCCTCGGCCATGCCCATCTGGCGGGCCAGCGCCACCATCAGCGTGCACACGGCCACCGAGTGCATGTAGGTGTAGTTGTCCTTGGTCTTGAGCCGCACCAGGCTCAGCAGCGCCGAGCGGTTGCGCGCCACCGAGCCGACCACCTCGTCCACCACCGGCAGGCACTGCTCGGTGTCGACCGCGCGGCCCATGCGGGCCTCGCCGAAGATCGAGTTGACGGTGTCGACCGAGCGGTTCATCACGTCGGTGGCATGGCGCAGTTCGTCGGACAGGGCGCGGGGCTCGAGCGAGCGCGGGCCGGCGGCGCTGCGCGCGGGCCGGGGTGCCGCGGCGGCCACAGCGGCGGCCGGCGCCGGAGCCGCGGCTTCCACGTCGGCGCCCTTGCTGATGTCGATCCAGATGCCGTCCAGCCCGCTGCCCTGCAGCGCCTTCAGGTCGGCCGGGTCGCTGAGCAGGAACTTGGTCTTCCAGAAGGGATGCGCCAGCCACGAGCCCTCGAACGACTGGACATACATGCCCAGTCGTGCCTGTGAGGTCCGGATCATCTTCAGCATCGCGGCGCCAGTATGCCGTTGCAGGCATCGGCAAATGAACGAAAAAGCCGCCCGGAAGGGGCGGCTCGTCGCGGGGTTTCAACAGTTCAGCGCAAATCGGAGCGGATGTGCGATTGCGGCTTCGGTGCTAACCCTGAGATTCAGCGCACGCTCAGCGGAAGCGGCTTTCCGGCGTGGTGCGCAGTTCGCTGGGCAGCGAGCCGAGGTAGGCGGCGATCTCCTTGAGTTCCTCGAGCTTGAACTGCTTGACCTGGGCCGCCATCACCGCATTGCCGCGGCCGACCATCGGGTTGCCCTCGGTCTGGTAGGACTTCAGCGCGACGTAGAGGTAGTCGGCATGCTGGCCGGCCAGCTTGGGCTCGGCGCCGGTCAGCGGCGTGCTGAAGTTCTTGCCGTGGCAGCTGAAGCAGGCGCCCTTCTCCAGCAGCTTGGCCACGTCGGCCTTGGCGGCAGGCGCCTCGGCGGGCACGGCCGGGGCCTTGGCGCGCTCGGCGTAGAAGGCCGAAATGTCGGCGATGTCCTGCTCGCTGAGCGACTTGGCAATGCCGTTCATCGTCGGGTGCTTGCGCTCGCCCTTGGCGTAGGCGCCCAGCGCGGCGGCGATGTACTTGGCGTTCTGGCCTTCCAGCATCGGTACCTTGTGGATCTCCGGGAAGCTGGCCTGGTAGCCGATGATGCCGTGGCAGCCGAAGCACATGGCGACCTTCTTCGAGCCGGCTTCGGCATTCTGGGCCTGGGCGGCGGGAATGGCGGCGCCCAGCACGGTGGCCACGGCGAGCGAGATCTGCAGCAGTCTGTTCATAGTCCCCGGGGTATCAGTCTTCTAAGGCGACGGCATTATGCACCGGGCCCCGCAGCCGCCACGCCTCTAGCGAACCCGGCTTGACAGGACCCCGATCCGTATACTGGCCCGTCACTCTCTGCCTCCCACGCGCACCATGAAATTCCAAGGCTCGGACCAGTACGTCGCCACCCCGGACCTGATGCTGGCCGTCAACGCCGCCGCCACGCTGCAGCGGCCCCTGCTGATCAAGGGCGAGCCCGGCACCGGCAAGACCATGCTGGCCGAGGAAGTGGCCAAGGCCCTGGGCATGCCGCTGCTGCAGTGGCACATCAAGTCCACCACCAAGGCGCAGCAGGGCCTGTACGAGTACGACGCGGTGAGCCGGCTGCGCGACAGCCAGCTCAGCGGCATCGAGGGCGCGGAGAAGGTCCGCAACATCGAGAACTACATCGTCAAGGGCGTGCTCTGGCAGGCCTTCACCGCCGACGAGCCGGTGGTGCTGCTGATCGACGAGATCGACAAGGCCGACATCGAGTTCCCGAACGACCTGCTGCGCGAGATCGACCGGATGGAGTTCTACGTCTACGAGACGCGAACGCTGGTGAAGGCCAAGCACCGGCCGCTGGTGGTGATCACCTCCAACAACGAAAAGGAGCTGCCCGACGCCTTCCTGCGCCGCTGCTTCTTCCACTACATCAAGTTCCCCGACCCGGCCACGATGCAGCGCATCGTCGACGTGCACTTCCCCGACATCAAGAGCGAGCTGCTCTCCGCGGCGATGCGCACCTTCTTCGACGTGCGCAACCTCCCGGGCCTGAAGAAGAAGCCCTCCACCTCCGAGCTGCTGGACTGGCTGCGCCTGCTGGTGGCCGAGGACATCGAGGCCGCCGCGGTGGCGAGCAAGGACGACAAGGTCAGCGTGCCGCCGATGGTCGGCGCGCTGCTGAAGAACGAGCAGGACCTGACCCTGTTCGAGAAGCTGGTGTTCATGCAGAGGAACAATCGCTGATGGCTGTGGATTTCAAGCGGCAGCTGTGGGCATCGACCGCTGATGCGCTGGGTTTCGTCATCGGCGGCCTGGCCGGCCGGCAGATCGGGCTGGCACTGGGCCTGGACTTCTTCTCGGCCGATGGCCACTGGAACACGCCACAGATCGCCGGCCTGCTGCTGATCCTGGCCGGCACCGGCGCCGGCCGCTTCGTGTTCCGCTGGCTGTTCACCCGCCTGGGCAAGATCTGACCCCACGATGGACATCCTGACCCCCGTCACCCTCGCCGGCCCGCACGCGCGGCTGGAACCGCTCTCCCCCGACCATCTCGCCGGGCTGCAGGAAGCCGTCGCCGACGGCGAGCTGTGGAAGCTCTGGTACACCGCCGTGCCGCCGCCCGAGGGCATGCTGACCGAGATCGAGCGCCGCCTGGGCCTGCACGCCAAGGGCACGATGCTGCCCTTCACCGTCTTCGACGCCGAGGGCCGCACCGCGGGCATGACGACCTACATGAACGTGGACCGCATCCACCGCCGGGTCGAGATCGGCTCCACCTGGACCCGCGTCGGCGCCCAGCGCGGCCCGCTGAACACCCAGTGCAAGCTGCTGCTGCTGACCCACGCCTTCGAGGCGCTGGACTGCATCGCCGTGGAGTTCCGCACCCATCGGCTGAACACGCAGAGCCGGCGGGCGATCGAGCGACTCGGTGCGCAGCTGGACGGCGTGCTGCGCGCGCACCAGCGCGGCCCGGACGGCACGCTGCGCGATACGGCCGTCTACAGCATCACGGCCAGTGAATGGCCCACCGTGCGTTCGCACCTGCAGTGGCAACTGGTCAAGCCCCGATGAGCAAAGACAGCAACAAGCACACGCCCTTCGACGTCAACGCCCTCTGGGAACTCGCCCGCATCGGCGCCCCCAGCCTCTCGCCTGACGGCGCCCAGGCCGTTGCCAGCATCACCCGCTATTCGATGGAGACGGACAAGGGCGCGTCCAGCCTCCATCTGTTTTCGACGTTAGGGGGCGAGCCGCGCCGCCTCACCGCCGCCGGCGACAAGGACAGCGAGCCGCAGTGGAGCCCGCGTGGCGAGCTGATCGCCTTCCTGGCCCGGCGCGAGCAGGAGGGTGTCAAGGACGAGGAGGCGCAGCTCTACGTGATCGCGCCGGACGGCGGGGAGGCGCGGCGCGTGGCGCAGGTGGCCACCGGCATCGAGGCCTTCAAGTGGTTCCCCGACGGCAAGCGCATCGCCTTCGTCTCCTGGGTGCGGCCCGGCCTGAAGGGCACGGCCGCGCAGGAGAAGGCGCACAAGGCCTTCACCAAGGAGCGCAAGGAGACCGGCTACGTCACCGAGGAGACGATCTACCGCTTCTGGGACCGCAACCTGCCGATGGAGCGGGTGCCGCACCTGCATGTCGTGGACGTCGCGACCGGCAAGGTGCGCGACCTGTTCGAGGGCTCGATCCACGAGCTGACCCGCGCCGAGCCCGACAGCCACTGCTTCGACATCTCGCCGGACGGCAAGCGCATCGCCTTCGCCTTCGACCCCAGCGCCGAGAAGAAGTTAGGCAACGTCCACACGCTGTGCGAGATCGAGGTGGCCAGCCGCGAGGTCAGCGTGCTGCTGGCCGACAAGGACTGGGACTTCACCGCCCCGCGCTACAGCCACGGCGGCCACCACCTGGCCTTCCTCGCCAGCCACCAGGGGCTCAAGCACACGATGCCCACGCAGCTCGCGGTGCTCGACACGCACGGCCGCTGGGCGGTGATGTCGGCCGACTGGGACCATGAAGTCGCCGCCCCGCTCGAATGGGACGAGGACGATGGCGCCCTGCTCTTCGCCGCCGAGGACCGCGGCCGCCGCCATGTCTGGCGCTTCGAGCTGGCCACGCTGAAGCCCACGGTCGTGTTCGAGGGCGGCCATGCCGGCAGCTTCGCGCTGGCCGCCGGCACGCTGGTGGTCAACCACGACAGCGTGCAGTTCCCGCCGCGCCTGTCGGTGCAGACGAGCGACGGCCCGCAGCGCATCGACGGTGGCCTCAACGCCGATCTGCTGGCCCGCCACCGCTTCGGCACCCATGAGGAAGTGAGCATCACCGGCGCCCAGGGCGATGCGGTGCAGATGTGGCTGATCCACCCGCCCGGCTTCGATCCGAAAAAGAAGAAGGCCTACCCGCTGCTGCACCTGATCCACGGCGGCCCGCACACCGCCTTCGGCGACAGCTGGCACTGGCGCTGGAACCACCAGGCCTTCGCCGCCGCCGGCTATGTGGTGGCCTGCGTGAACTACCACGGCTCGTCCAGCTTCGGCCATGCCTTCCTCGACTCGATCACCCACCGCTGGGGCGAGCTGGAACTGCAGGACGTGGAGGCCGGCACCGACTGGCTGCTGAAGCAGCCCTGGGCCGACCCGAAGCGCGTCTTCGCCACCGGCGGCAGCTACGGCGGCTACATGGTGGCCTGGATGAACGGGCACGTCGAGGCTGGGCGTTATCAGGCCTACGTCTGCCACGCCGGCTGCTTCGACTGGAAGGCGATGTTCGCCGACGACTGCGCCAGCTACCACAGCAAGGAACTCGGCGCCTGGTACTGGGACGACCCGGCCAAGGTCGCTGCGCAGAGCCCCGACACCTTCGCCAAGAACTTCAACACGCCGACGCTGGTGATCCACGGCGCCAAGGACTACCGCGTACCCGACGCGCAGGGCCTGGCCTACTACAACACGCTGAAGGCGCAGGGCCTGCCGGCGCGGCTGGTGTGGTTCCCGGACGAGAACCACTGGATCCTCAAGCCGCGCAACAGCCGGCAGTGGTACGGCGAGTTCCTGGGCTGGCTGAAGCGCTACGACCGGAAGGGCTGAGCGGCATTTGGGCCGAGCGCCGGGCCGCCCCAAGCCGGCCCGTGTGGCGAGGGTCGCGGCTCGATGCCGCGAACCTCGTCGTCCCCTCGGGGGACCGACCAGGCCCGCCCGCGTTCAGCGCGGCGGGACTGGGCGAGGGGCTCCATCAGTCATCCCCGGGGGCCCAGTCGAGATCCACGCAGATCACCTGCATCTTCCCCTGCGACCAGAAGGCCATCGACATCGTCACGCACATGCGCGCGCCCTTGAGGCTCAGATAGGGCCGCGTCACCTGCACCTGGCCCAGTTCCGCCACCGCGCGGCGGAAGTAGGGCCGGCGGGCCCAGCGGGCATGGCCGGCCTGTTCCAGCGGGGCGAAGCGGCGGTCCTGCAGGCCGGGGTTGCGGTAGGCCGGGGCCACCGGCGCGCAGCAGTCGATGCCGTGCTCGTCCAGCAGGTAGGCCAGTTGCACGCCGGGCAGGGCCAGCAGCGCGGCGCAGGCCTGGTGCAAGGGCTGGTTCTGGCGCAGGCCCGGCAGGGCCTTCTTCAGCGCCACGCTGAAGGGGGTCATCCGTTGCGCATGGGCGGCGCGGCCCTCGGCATGGCGCTCGTCCAGCCGCTCCCAGGCCTGCTCGATCTCGGCCGAGTGGGCGGCCTCGCCGGTGACCAGCGCCGGCGCCGGCCGACCGAAGGCGAATCCCTGCGCCAGGTCCACGTCGGCGTCCAGCGCGATCAGCGCCTCGTCGTGCGTCTCCACCCCTTCCAGCAGCACCAGCGCCCCGCACTCGTGCAGCAGCGAGACCATCTGCGTCATCACGCGGGCGATGCGCGGCGAGTCGGCCGCGCGGCGCAGCAGGCTGCGGTCGAGCTTGACGATCTCGGGCTGGATGCGCCAGACCCGGTCGAAGTTCGAGTGACCGGCGCCGAAGTCGTCCAGCGCCAGCAGGCAGCCGGTCTCGCGCGCATTCGCCACCGCGGCCTCGAACTCGGCGTCGTGGGCGATCACGTCCTCGGTCACTTCCAGCACGGTCCGGTGCGCCGGCATGCCCAGGCGGTCCAGCACTTCGACCGAGGCCCGCAGCGTCTCCTGCCGGCCCGCGGCATGGACGAACACGGCCGGGTGGATGTTGAGGAAGAGCCAGCCCTCCTCGCCGGCGTCATTGCGCTGAGCCGTGAAGTTATGCAGGTGCAGCAGCCGCGTGAGCCGGTCGGCCAGCACCTTCTCCTCGAAGCCGGCCAGGCGGTCGAAGAAGCTCATCGGCGGCCGGGCCTGGCCCTCGCCGTCGGCGACGCGCAGCAGCGCCTCATGGCCGACGGTGCGCCGGTGTGGGAAGCTCCAGATCGGCTGGAAGTGCGACTCGAGCCGCAGGCCCTGGTAGTCGGCCTGCCAGCGTCCGTCCTCCCGACGGCTCAGGTACTGCTGCAAGGGCGCGGTGGCCGCTTCGGTTTCGGGTGTCATGGGCTTGGAATTCTTGTCGTCCGCCAATGCTATTCCTTCTGTGACAAGGCCAGTCTCCTGGCAAAGCCTAGGAGGCTGCCGAGCCTTGCATAATCCCTGCAGGAGCCACCCATGCTGATCCAGTTCTTCTACACGCTGCGCGCGGCCAAGCTGCCGGTCTCCGTCAAGGAGTTCCTGACCCTGCTCGAAGGGCTGCGCGCGGGCGTGATCGGCGACGAAGGCAGCGTGCCGACGGTCGACGATTTCTACTACCTGTCCCGCGCCACGCTGGTGAAGGACGAGGCCCACTACGACAAGTTCGACCGCGCCTTCGCCGCCTACTTCAAGGGCGTGGAGATGCTCACCGACTTCACCCAGGAAGTCCCGCTCGAATGGCTGCAGAAGACGCTGGAGCTGGAGCTGACGCCGGAGCAGAAGGCGGCCATCGAGAAGATGGGCTGGGACGAGCTGATGGAGACGCTGAAGAAGCGCTTCGAGGAGCAGAAGGAGAAGCACGAGGGCGGCAGCAAGTGGATCGGCACCGGCGGCACCAGCCCCTTCGGCAACAGCGGCTACAACCCCCAGGGCATCCGCATCGGCGGCAAGGGCGGCAACAAGAGCGCGGTGAAGGTCTGGGAGCAGCGCGCCTACAAGGACTACGACGACAACCTCGAGCTGGGCACGCGCAACATCAAGGTCGCGCTGCGCCGGCTGCGCCGCTTCGCGCGTGAAGGCTCGGATCTCGAACTCGACCTGGACGACACCATCCACAAGACCGCCGCCAACGCCGGCATGCTGGACATCCGCATGATCCCCGAGCGGCACAACAAGGTGAAGGTGCTGCTGCTGATGGACGTCGGCGGCACGATGGACGAGCACATCCACCGCGTCGAGGAACTCTTCTCCGCCGCCAAGACCGAGTTCAAGCACCTGGAGTTCTACTACTTCCACAACTGCGTCTACGACTATGTGTGGAAGAACAACCGCCGCCGCTTCGCCGAGAAGCACGCCACCTGGGACGTGATCCGCAAGTACAACAAGGACTACAAGCTGATCTTCGTCGGCGACGCGACGATGAGCCCCTACGAGATCCTGCAGGCCGGCGGCAGCGTGGAATACAACAACGAGGAGCCCGGCGCCGAATGGCTGCAGCGGCTCACCCACGCCTTCCCCAAGTACGCCTGGATCAACCCCGAGCCGCAGGGCGTCTGGCAGTACCGGCAGAGCATCGCGATCGTCCAGCAGCTGATGCACCAGCGGATGTTCCCGCTGTCCATCGCCGGGCTGGAAGGCGCGATGCGGCTGCTGAGTAAATGATCCGCCGCGCCGGCGTCCTGCTGGTGCTCCTGGCCCTGGGTGGGTGCGCGAGCGTAACGAGTTATTTCAGCGGCGCCTCGGACGCCAAGGCCGAGAAGCCGGTCGGCCCGGTCGAGGCCGCCGCCTCGGCGCCGCGCATGGTGGCCGCCTACACGCTGGAGGTGAAGGCGCCCGCCGCGTTGCGCACGCTGCTGATGGAGCACCTGGACCTGTCGCGCTTCCAGCGCACCGACGAGGCCGACCGCCTGAGCCGCGTGGAGCTGGACCGCCTGGCCGGCGCCACGCCCAACCAGGCCCGCACGCTGCTGGAGACGGCCGGCTACTTCAACGCCCATATCAAGCTGGAGCGCACGCCGGCCACCGCCGCGGTGGCCGAGCGCATCGTCGTCGAGGTCGAGCCCGGGCCGCAGGCGCGGGTCACCGAAGTGGCGCTGGACTTCAGCGGCGAGCTCGCCGCTGCCGATGCCGCCACCCAGCGCCAGCTCCACCGCGCCTGGGCGCTGGACCGCAACGAGCCCTTCAGCCAGTCCGCCTGGTCCTCGGCCAAGAGCGCGCTGCTGGTGCGCATCCGCGCGGCGGGCTACCCGCTGGCGGAATGGACGAAGACCGAGGCGAAGGTCGAGGCCGACGAGAACCGCGTGTCGCTGGCGCTGGCGCTGGACAGCGGGCCGCTCTACCACCTCGGCAGCCTGACGATCGAGGGCCTGAAGTACCAGGACGAGGCCACCATCCGCCGCCTGGCCGGCTTCCAGCCCGGCGAGCCCTACAGCGAGCAGCGGCTGCAGGAGTTCCAGGAGCGGCTCCTGAAGACCCAGCTCTTCGACACCGTCAGCGTGGACATCCAGCCCGAGGCCGGCAAGCCCGAGGCCGCGGCCGGCACGCCGGTGATCGTGCGGGTGCGCGAGGCCGCCCGCCAGCAGGCCACCACCGGCATCGGCTACGACGCCAACACCGGCCAGCGGGTCACGCTGGAATACCTGAACCGCGTGCCCTTCGGCCTGCCGCTGCGCGCTCGGTCCAAGCTGGTGCTGGGCCGCGACCTGAAGTCCGGCGAGTTCGAGGTGAGCTCGCACCCGCAGGCCAATATGTCGCGCAACCTGGCCTCCCTGCAGCTGGAGCACGACACCTCGGCCGACCAGGACACCACCAACCTCAGCGCCCGCATCGGCCGCCTGCGCGAGACCCGCGACGACGACCGCCTGGTCTATGCCGAATGGCTGCGCTCGCGCGAGCGCCAGGCCGACGCCAACGGCGACCCTTACTACGTCACCGGCAGCGCGCTCTCGGCCAATGTGCAGTGGACCCGCCGTCGCCTGGACAGCCTGCTGCTGCCGACGAACGGCCATGCCGGCCAGCTGCTGCTGGGCGCCGGCCGCGCCGACAACTCGATCAGCGACAGCGGCTTCTTCGGCAAGGTCTGGTTCAAGGGCTATGGCTACAAGCGGCTCTCGCGCGACTGGTTCGGCAATGTGCGGCTGGAGCTGGGCCAGGTGCTGGCCGCCAACTCGGTGGGCATCCCGGACAAGCTGCTGTTCAAGGCCGGCGGCGACGATTCCGTGCGCGGCTATGCCTACCAGAGCCTGGGGCCGCAGACCAACGGCGTGGTCGTCGGCGGGCGGGTCGTGGGCACCGGCAGCGTGGAAGTGGGTCACCCCTTCCTGAAGAACATGCCGGACCTGTGGGGTGTGGTCTTCGTCGACGGCGGCAATGCGGCGCCCGACTGGGGCCACTACAAGCCGGTCTGGGGCGCCGGCTTCGGCGTGCACTGGCGCAGCCCGGTCGGGCCGCTGCGGATCGACATCGCGCGGGGCATCGAGGCGAAGCGCTGGCGGCTGCACTTCAGCGTAGGTATTGCGTTATGACGACGGAGCCGCAGACAGCGCCGAATGAAGCGCCGAAGCCCTCGCGCCGCCGTCGCTGGCGCCTTGCGCTGGCGCTCACCGTCCTGCCGCTGAGCGCCCTCGCCGTGCTGGCCATCGGCACCACCTGGCTGCTGAAGAACGAGAAGGGCAGCGCCTGGCTGCTGCGCCAGCTGCCGGGCCTACAGGTGGAAGCGCCGCGCGGCCCGCTGCTGGGCGACTTCGCGGCGCGCCGTGTGCTGCTGACGCTGCCCGGCGACGGCGGCCGCATCACGATCGACGGCCTGCAGTGGCAGGGCCTGACCGTCGCCTGGTCGCAGTCCCCGCAGCTGTGGGGCCGCATCGCGATGGAGCGGCTGCATGCGGACACCGTCGACGTGGCGCTGGCACCATCGAAGGACAGCTCGCCCGTCAAGGCCCCGACCAGCCTGGCCGTGCCGCTGGGCCTGAAGGTCGCCGCGCTGGACCTCGGCACGCTGCAGCTCTCCGCCCTGCCCGGCCGCCCCTTCACCGGCCTGCGCGGCAGCGTGGACCTGAGCGGCGACGAAGGCGCGCAGCACCGCGTGAAGATCGACGCGCTGCAGTGGGAGCAGCTGCGCCTGGCCGGCCAGGCCCGCATCGCCACCGGCGGCAAGATGAATGTGGAAGCAGCGCTGGTGCTCCAGCCCGGCCAGGTCGATCCCTCGCTGCCCGACTGGCGCGGCGGCCTCACGATCACCGGCCCGCTGGCGGACCTGCAGATCCAGGCGAAGTCCGAGGCGGCCGGCCAGGCGCTGCAGGCGCAGGCGCGGCTGCAGGCCTTCGCCAAGTGGCCGCTGGCCGGCTTCAGCGCGCAGGTGGCGGCGCTGGACCTGTCCGCGCTGATGAAGGACCTGCCGAAAACCGCGCTGAGCGGCGACGTGCGCCTCGACTCTCAAGGCTGGAGCGAGCCCGCCAAGGTGCAGCTGCAGTTCAGCAACGCCGCCGCTGGCCGCTGGGACCAGCAACGCCTGCCGGTGCAGAAGCTGTCTCTCGCCCTGCAGGCCCGGCCGGACCAGCCGCGCAGCCTGCGCCTCGAAGCCCTGGATGCGCAACTCGGCAGCGCCAAGGCACCGGCCGGCCGCATCACCGGCGAAGGCACGCTGCAGCCGGACCAGCGCTGGACACTAACGGCCAGGCTCGACGGCGTGCGACCCGAGGCGCTGGACCAGCGCGCCGCGCCGATGCTGCTGAGCGGCCGCGTGGACCTGGCCGGCGCCACCGACCTGGCCGCGCCGCTGACGCTGACGGCCAAGCTGAGCGGCAAGATTCCTGCCGCGCCGCCGCTGGCGATCGATGCCGCCGCGCGCCTGGAAGGCCGCCACCTGCGCATCGAGCAGGCACGCGTCGAGTCGGGCAGCTCGAAGCTGGTGCTGTCGGGCCAGGCCCAGCTGGAAGATGCCGGCTGGCGCGCCGAGGCGAAGACCGCGCTGAAGGACTTCGACCCGCGCCTGTTCGTCGCCGGCGCACCCGGCTCCGCCTGGCGCAAGGGAGCGACCGCGCTCAATGCCGAGGGCAGCCTGACCTTGCAGCGCGACGCCGCCAGCGGCCCGATGCCGCGCGGCCAAGCCAGCCTGCAGCTGCTGCCGAGCAAACTGATGGGCCTGCCCATCGGCGGCAAGCTCGAGTACAACGCCGCCGGCAAGGCCGACGCCAGCCTGAGCGCCCAGCTCGATGCCGGCGAGAACCATCTGCTGGCCATCACCCAGCTGGGCACGCTGCCGCAGCTGAGCACTCAGCTCGAATTGCAGGCGCCGAAGCTGGCGGACGCCGCTGCGCTGATCGAGCTGCTCACCGGCGCCCGCATCGCCGCCGGCGCGGCCGAAGGCAAGGCCGGCCTGCAGGTGCAGAAGACTGCGGACGGCCGGTGGCTGCCGGCTGGTGACGGCGTCTTCAAGCTGCAGGACCTGCGCGTCACCGCACCCACCGTCACCACGCTGAAGGAAGCCCGCCTGCGCTGGTCCTTCGGCAGCAAGCCGGACAGCGCACTGGCGCTCAACCTGCAGGTCGAGCGCCTGGGCAGCGCCGGCCAGGAGCTCAAGCAGGCCAGCGTCGACCTGCAAGGCAGCTGGGCCAGCCACAAGCTCAAGTTCGCCGCCCAGGCCCAGCCCTCACGCGGCCCGGTGGCGGACCTGACGCTGAATCTCGACGGCGTCCTCAGCGGCTCCCCGCTTCTGGCGCTGCAGGACGGCAAGCCGCTCGACTGGCAGGCCAAGATCGCACAGCTCGAACTCAAGTCCAAGAC